>NZ_JAKKSJ010000027.1:0-69763 GCF_025653365.1 Shewanella sp. SW32
AAAGGGATTGCACGATAGATTGTCCTGTATGAGCTGCAAGTTGAGCCGCCAACTGTACAAGCCGTTTGGTCCTTCGTACATCCCCTAATTGTGCGCGCTGAAAAATGCTTTGTGCCCAGAGTGATGGTTCACTTAAAAACATGGTATGTGGTATCTGAAACAAAAGGTCAGGATCAGATCAGGGTAATTGAAAATGGTTCAAAAAAATCCCTCGGGGCAAACCGAGGGATTTGTGTAGAAGAGACAGGCAGGAATACAGGGCTTAGGCTTAGGCTTAGGCTTGGATTTAGAATTAGCTCAGTGCGGCAGATTTAACAAATTACGCGATCTGGCCGAAACGCCCTTCTTGGTAATCGCGAATCGCCTGCTGAATCTCCGCTTGGGTGTTCATCACAAAGGGACCCATCTGGACGATTTTTTCACGGATAGGTTTACCCGCAAACAGTAACATCCCAGCGCCACGCTCATCGGCTTTAAGCTTAAGCACACTTTGGCTATTGAGCACTAAAAACTCGCCCTGATGATGTTGATTTGAAGCAGATGACCACTGTGAATCTTCACCTTTACTTAAGTCACCTTGGTACAAGTACAAGGCGACAAACTCGTGTTGAGACAAATCAAGCGTGGCCTCAGCATTTGGCGCTAGGCTCAGATCGGCAATGGCTGCTTCGCCCGCTAACCCTTGAATAGCTGCACTAATAAGCGGTTGATCTTTAAAGCCCCAATCACCCGCTAAGGCTTTTAAGCTAGCACCCGTGTCATTGGCCACTTCAACTCTCGCGCTACCCGCAGTATCTTGATACTTCGCTGGACGCAGCTTGTCTTTGGCGGGCATATTGACCCAAATTTGGAATCCATGCAGACCATCGACAGCATCGGCCAGCGGCATTTCAGAGTGTACTACTCCGAACCCGGTGCTCATCCACTGCACGTCGCCGGCACGAATCGCCTTCACATTGCCCATTTGGTCACGGTGCTCAAAACCGCCCTTACGAATATAAGTGAACGTCTCCATCCCGCGATGGGGATGTGCGGGGAAGCCGCCAATAAAATCTTGTTCATCATCGGATTTTATTTCGTCGATCATCAAGAAAGGATCAAATTTAGTCGTCACAAAATCGGCGACACGGCGAATATTGACCCCATCGCCATCCATCGCGGCTTTGGCGGAAAACTGACTTAATACTTTCATTGCTGCTCTCCTATCGGTTGAGCAAAGCGATACGTGAAACGCCAAGACCGTACGGCTAACACAAGACGCAAACGCTTTGCTGATGGAGGCAGAATAACAAGGAAGTTTACAAAAGAATAACGCGAAATCACGACCTAAACATTCGAAAAAATAGAACGGTATGCAGGAAGGAGCGAGTAACCTAGTGCTCTAACTGGATAATAAAATAGTGGTTTAGTTGCCAAATCTTGCACTTCGGATTTGAACTCGTGGCTATCAAAAATAGCGTTAACAAAAAAATTTAAATTATTATGGTACATAAAAAACAAACCTTAAATCTGAATGAAATAACTTCCATTCATTAAAAATGTATTTCCGCACACTGTATACAAATACAACCAACACAAAAAATACTATAAAAATCTAATTTAGTTCATTTAGAAACAATGAGGATTTAACAATAATTACTGCTTACCAAGCAAAATACATAGCGAATTACTGAAGTCTAAGAAGAAATAATAAATTATTACATTTGTTTCAATATAAACTTACTGACATCTGTCTACTTATCGGGAGACCATACGAAATAAATAAAAATCAAAATATTTACAATTAGCAACCAAATCTGTTACTTTTAGCGTTCATGGATTAATGTGATTACAGGAAGTACAATGAAACGCTTATTTATACTTTTAGCTTTACTCATTTCCACTACAGCATCTAGCGCAGACGAAACCCATGGTTTCTCTGCAGGCTTGGGTTTAGGCTCAACAGAAGACTATGGGGGCTTTACCCATTATGATTTTGCCTATCGCTATCAATTCACCCCAGATTGGGGAGTAGAAGTAGGTTACACACCATTTCAAAGTGAGCCTTTTACCGCAGCAATACATGGTATTTTTGACGATTACGTGTTGGAGAACTCTTATTCCTCTCGGCTTGCTGGCACATATACATACCAAATATCAGCAAGACATAATGCGATATTTAAGGCCGGATTATCTCAATCTAAAGCTAATTATCAATTGAATGACTACGGAAATAGTAGTGATGATGTTATAACTATAGAGGAGTATTCAGACGATGGCTATGGCTTATATGCCGCATTAGGTTGGCGTTGTCGTTTTTATAATGGCTTCGAAATTATGACAACATTAGCCTACCAGGATTCTGGAGTATTTGAAATGACGAGCTTCACTGTAGGAATAGGCTACAGTTTCTAAAGCTATAAATTTAAAACCCATAATGCCAGTAAATACTGGCATTATGTTCCCAATAAAAAATTTAACTTAGAATTATAGTAAAAACCCATTTTTATCATAATTAATTACGTTATTTCTATTAACGCTATATAAAATTTATAGCAAATGCTGAAGAAAAATTTCCCATTCCACAGCTGATTAAACTATATCCCATAACTATATTTCCTAAGAATAGTCATCTTATATTCACTGAAGACACTATTTTAAGCAAATATCTATACATAAAAAACGCTATTGCAGATTGGCAATAGCGTTATATTTGAGATGGCAAGTTAATAAGTCTAAAGTCTCATCATTATTCTATGGGTCATCGAATTTATTTTTAGTAACTTACTCCGCCCATTTACCCATAGTGCATCTGTCATTACTGCCAAAGTCTCGCACTGTGGCGACATTCTCGTAGCCGAGTTCGATAAGCTTAGCTCTGAGTTTTACAGCCTGCTCAAAACCATGTTCGAGCAGGATATAGCCGTTAGGCTTTAAGTAATCTCGAGCTGTGTTGGCAATATAATAAAGATCGGCAAAGCCTTCCTCGGCGGCGGTTAACGCGCTTTGGGGCTCGAAACGCACGTCACCTTGGTGCAAGTGTTCGTCAGCTTCATCAATATAAGGCGGATTTGAAACGATTAAATCAAAGTCCCGCGACTTTACGGCACTGAACCAGTCACTCTGGAGAATTTCGACCTGTGGCAGCTTTAAGTTCTCGCGATTCGCGATAGCCAAAGCCACGGCATCATCGACTTTATCGACCGCGGTGATTTGCCATGACTCACGCTCAGAGGCCAATGCCAGCGCAATTGCCCCAGTGCCAGTGCCTAAATCGAGCACTTTGGCGTAGGTGGAAAGCGGCATGTTCAAGGCGGTTTCAACCAGAATTTCCGTATCAGGACGCGGGATCAAAGTGGTGTCGTTGACGATAAAAGGCAACGACCAAAATTCGCGCTCACCGACAATATGTGCCACAGGCACGCCCTTTTGGCGTTTCTGCACCATTTGCTGGAAGCGTTTCCACTGTTCAACCGTTAGGGATTTTTCAGGCCAAGTATACAAATAGCTGCGGCTTTTATTGAGGCAATATAACAACAAAACCTCTGCATCCAAATGAGCGGATTCAGAGGTTGATGCTAACTGCACATAAGCCCATTGCAGGGCTTCGGCTATGCTAGATTGATCTGACAAAATTACCCCTGCTCGTCAGCCAGTGCGGCTAACTGATCGGCTTGATGCTCTTGCATCAGAGGCAATAAAATAGCATCGAGATCGCCTTCCATTACTTCGTTCAAGCGATATAAGGTCAAGTTGATGCGGTGTTCGCTCACGCGGCCTTGCGGGAAGTTGTAAGTACGTACACGTTCGGAGCGATCGCCACTGGCAACCAGACTACGACGGGTCGATTCTTCGGCGCTGCGGCGTTTTTCGTCTTCAACAGCTTGAATACGTGCGGCCAGTACACTCATGGCTTGGGCACGGTTCTTGTGTTGCGAACGTTGATCTTGGCATTCCACCACGATCCCAGTAGGAATATGGGTGATTCGAATAGCTGAGTCAGTTTTGTTAACGTGCTGACCACCCGCGCCCGATGAACGATAAGTATCGACTTTCAGATCGGCTGGATTGATTGAAATCGCTTCCGCTTCAGGCACTTCGTGGAGTACCACAACAGTAACCGCTGAAGTATGCACACGTCCTTGGGATTCGGTTTCTGGCACACGCTGTACACGGTGGCCGCCGGATTCAAACTTAAGTTTGCCGTATACGCCGTCACCGCTGACCTTCATGATCACTTCTTTAAAGCCACCATGTTCACCTTCGTTACAGCTCATGATTTCGATCTGCCAGCGATTCGCTTCAGCATAACGGCTGTACATGCGGAATAAATCACCGGCAAAAATAGCCGCTTCGTCACCGCCTGCGCCAGCGCGGATCTCAACGAAGGCATTTTTATCGTCGTCAGGATCTTTTGGCAATAATAGAATTTGTAATTCGTCTTCGAGCTGCTCGAGTTTGGCCTTAGCGGCTTTCATCTCTTCCTGCGCCATTTCACGCATTTCAGCATCGTCTTCTTCCAGCATTTCTTTGGCAGAATCGAGATCGGCCTGCGCTTGCTGATAGGCTTTAAAGCCAGCAACAACGTCTTCTAACTGGGCATATTCTTTCGATAACGCACGAAACCTGTCTTGATCAGAAATGACGCTAGCATCACCCAGCAAAGCCATGACTTCTTCATTGCGCTCGAGCAAGCCTTCCAGCTTGCGGATAACGGATTCCTTCATTTAACTCGCTAACCTTAGTTTTTATCTAATCCAAGCGCTGATCTTAACTGACCGAGAGTATTCAAATCGCCCTGACGACTCGCTGCCGTGAGGGCCTGTGTCGGTGCGTGGATAAGTTTGTTAGTCAGGCGATTGGCTAGTTCAATCAATACCTGCTCAGTGTCTGAGCCCTGAGCTAATTTATTCAAGGCGCGTTCCACTAACTCATCTTTTACCGCCATGCTCTGGCTGCGATACTCGCGAATACTGTCGACCGACTCTAAAGAACGGATCCAATCCATAAATAGGAAAGATTGTTCTTCAGTAATTACTTCAGCTTGCTCGGCGGCTTCTTTTCGAGAAGCCATATTCTGTTCAATAATGCTATGCAGGTCGTCCACTGTATACAGAAACGCGTCATCCAAATCGGCGACTTCCGGCTCAATATCCCGGGGAACTGCTATATCAACCAATAACATAGGTTGATGGCGACGCTGCTTTAGCGCTTTTTCGACCATGCCTTTACCTAGGATAGGCAGAGGGCTGGCGGTAGAGGATATCACGATATCGGCTTTTGGGAGATAATCTGGTATCTGCGCCAGTGTAATTGCTGTTGCGCCAAACTCCTCGCACATGCCTTGGGCACGTTCTAACGTCCGATTTGCTACGACCATTGAAGCCACGCCGTTATCTTTAAGATGCTTCGCAACCAGTTCTATGGTTTCACCTGCGCCAATTAACAGTACTTTAGTGGTCGATATCGATGAGAAAATATGTTTCGCCATGCTTACCGCGGCAAATGCCACAGAAACTGCAGCGGCGCCAATTTCAGTGTCAGTGCGGACTTTCTTAGCGACTGAAAAAGTGTTCTGAAAGAGTCTATCTATGGTTAGTGCAACCGTACCAGCCTCTTTGGCCTTAACAAACGCTTGCTTTACTTGACCGAGAATCTGCGGCTCACCAAGGATCAAAGAATCGAGCCCGGAGGCTACGCGCATCAAATGCCTTACGGCATCTTGACCGTGATAGTTATAGAGACAAGGTGCTACATCCTCATGATCTAGGCCGTGATATTCTTCAAGCCACGCAATAATGTCGGCCTCATCGCCGTTGTTGCAATACAACTCAGTGCGATTACAGGTCGAGACAATAACGGCTTCACCCGAGCGTGTACGACTGGCCAGACTCTTCATAGCGTCATGAATTTTGTCCGGAGAGAAGGCGACTTTCTCACGCAGGTCTACCGTGGCTGTTTTATGGTTAATACCGATTGCTACAAGGCTCATCTGACTCTTTCTAGATTCTTGGCGACTCTCTTAATAAGGGCATTCTACTGAATTGGCCCAACTAAAAACAGAATACGCTTAACAAAACCGAATAAAGGTCTAACTTCTTACCTAAATTTTCTATCAATAATAGGTAAGGCAAAATTTGTCCCAAGGGAGCAAATCTAAGTGACCGCCGATGGAAATTTTACGTTTGGCATTGGTATTCTTTCCAAGCCCTCGTATCATAAGGACTTTGGTATATCAGTCATAGATGAATAATTTGAAGCGCCTCACAAAAACCATTTTCTCTTGTTTTACCTTAAGCGCCCTACTCTTACTGGCGGGGTGTGAAACTTTGCCGCCGATGACTGACTTAAGCCCAATCACAGTCAATGATGCGCGCCAAGCCAAAGCTTGGGAATTACAGGGAAAACTCGCGATAAAAACTCCCGACGATAAACTCAGTGCCAATATCTACTGGCGCCACAGTGAAGATCGCAATGAACTCACACTCACGACTATGCTAGGCACAACTGTGTTGACGCTTAATTCAACCTCGAACTCTGCCCATTTACATATCGATGGCAAAGATTTTCGCGACGAGAATGCCCAGCGTTTACTCGAGCGCGTCAGCGGTTGGTCCATCCCCTTGGCCGATTTACCTTTGTGGATCACTGGTCAAGTTGGCCAAAATGATCAAGTACTTGAAAGCGATAGCCAAGGCAAACCCAAACAGCTCACGAACACTCAAACCCCACCGCCTTGGCAGGTCACATTTTTAAGTTGGCAATCCCAGAGCGGCGCCAACGTGCCCCATCAATTAAAGCTTGAGCGTGGTGAGTTACAACTCAGACTACAATTGAATCAATGGCAAGCCCTCGGCAAGCCTGCAATCATACTCGAAGAGAAACCTTAGCATGCCCGCAGCAATTTCACGCCATTGGCCAGCACCAGCAAAGCTTAACTTATTCTTACACGTGAATGGTCGCCGCGCAGATGGTTATCATGAACTGCAAACCTTGTTTCAGTTTATTGATTACTGTGACATGCTCGATTTTAAGGTCACTGAAACCGCAGAACTGATTTTGCACTCCAATATCTCTAATGTTGTCGCCGATAGCGATAACTTAATTCTGCGAGCCGCAAAATCATTACAACAAACCACAGGCTTTACTGGCGGCGCCGAAATCTGGTTGGATAAACGTCTACCCATGGGCGGAGGTTTAGGTGGCGGCTCGTCAGATGCTGCCACCACCTTAGTGGCACTGAACACGTTATGGAACACCCAATTATCGACCGAAGAACTTGCTAAAATCGGCCTTAAATTGGGTGCCGATATTCCTGTTTTTATTCATGGTTTCGCCGCTTTTGCCGAAGGTGTAGGTGAACGCTTACAAGCGGTAAATCCGAGTGAGCCTTGGTACTTAATCATCGCACCCGATGCCCATGTTTCCACCGCTGAAGTATTCCAAGATCCACTTTTACCACGTGATACCCCGAAACTGGCCATAGATACCTTAATGAACCAACCTTGGGCAAATGATTGTCAAAAACTAGTCGTTTCTAAATACCCTCAAGTTGCCAAGGCATTAGGCTGGCTGCTAGAATATGCGCCGTCGAGAATGACAGGAACAGGCGCATGCGTGTTCGGGGAATTCACACAACAGCAACAAGCTCTCGCAGCCTTGGCGAAATTACCGTCTGAAATGCAAGGATTTGTTGCACAAGGGATGAATCTTTCGCCGCTCATCACGCGACTCAGTCACCCTTAAACTACTTTCTTCTAGAGTAACCACTTAACGATAACGCCTCGGGTTCCTCCCGTCCCTACATCGTCGTTACTCTAGCCACTAAAATATAAAGCAAACGCCTGAGGTTCATACAGTGCCCGACATCAAGCTCTTTGCTGGGAACGCCACCCCCAGTCTCGCTAAAAAGATAGCCGATCGTCTATTTTGCAAACTCGGAGACGCAGTGGTTGGTCGTTTCAGCGATGGTGAAATCAGTGTCCAAATTAACGAAAATGTACGTGGGGCCGATGTGTTCATCATCCAATCCACTTGTGCGCCGACAAACGACAACCTGATGGAACTCATCGTGATGGTTGACGCGCTGCGCCGTGCATCTGCTGGCCGTATCACAGCTGTTATTCCTTACTTTGGTTATGCTCGTCAAGACCGTCGCGTTCGTAGCGCCCGTGTACCTATTACTGCAAAAGTGGTTGCCGATTTCCTGTCTAGCGTGGGTGTTGACCGCGTTCTGACCTGTGACCTGCACGCTGAGCAAATCCAAGGTTTCTTCGACGTTCCTGTTGATAACGTATTTGGTAGCCCAGTGCTACTAGAAGATATGTTAGCGAAGAACTTAGATAATCCAGTCGTTGTTTCTCCAGACATCGGTGGTGTTGTTCGCGCTCGCGCAGTAGCAAAACTGTTGGATGATTCTGATTTAGCGATCATTGATAAACGTCGCCCACAAGCGAACGTTGCGCAAGTTATGCACATCATTGGTGATGTTCAAGGTCGTGACTGCATTATCGTTGACGATATGATCGACACAGGCGGCACTCTGTGTAAAGCGGCTGAAGCCTTAAAAGAACATGGTGCGAACCGCGTATTTGCTTACGCAACTCACCCAGTGTTCTCTGGCAAAGCGGCTGAAAATATCGCTAACTCAGTGATTGATGAAGTGATTGTGACTGACACTGTTCCTTTAAGCCCAGAAATGTTGAAAGTGGCTAAAGTAACTCAGTTAACTATGTCTGCGGTACTGGCTGAGGCAATTCGTCGCGTAAGCAACGAAGAGTCTATTTCTGCCATGTTCCGTCACTAATAGTTCTGTTACTGAACGTTCTGACTAATCTGAGCGGTTCCAATGCACAGCTTGCTGTTTTAACGAATCACTAAGCTTGCAGAGCTAATTACTCAGACATAAAAACGCACTCCTCGGAGTGCGTTTTTGTTAGTGTATTTTTTAAGCCAGCTTCTGATCATCAGATGTAAACTGGCTTCTACGCATTAGATTTTAAAATTACTCACCGCACGGAATAAGAACTCAGCCTGCGCCTTAAGCTCATCCGATGCGGACGCATTTGCATCTGCCGCATGGGATGACTCCTCAGCGATATCGCGGATCACCACCACGTTCTTGTTCACTTCAGCCGCCACCATACTTTGCTCTTCAATAGCCGCCGCAATTTGAGTGCTCATGTCCATAATATTACGCACGTCGTTATTGATAAGCTTCAATAAAGCGCCAGCACTTGCCGCTTGTTCAGCGCTTTCAACGCCTTGTTTTTGGCTAGATTCCATCAATTGCACAATCGATCGGGTACGCGTCTGCAGGGTTTGAATGATGTTAGCAATCTCTTGGGTTGACGATTGCGTCCGCATCGCTAAGTTACGTACTTCATCGGCAACCACAGCAAAACCACGGCCCTGCTCACCCGCACGCGCCGCTTCAATCGCGGCGTTCAAGGCTAAAAGATTGGTCTGCTCAGCAATGCCGCGGATCACATCTAACACGCTACCGATAGTCTCGCTGTCACGTTCCAATTCATTAACGACCGCTGCTGAGCTATTTAGCTGCTCAGCAAGTGACTGGATTTTATGTATCGTTTGCTCAACCTCTAATTGACCACTTTGAGCATTATCGTGGGTCTGACCCGCTTTTGATGCCGCTAATTCGGTTGTTTTAGCGATTTCCTCAATCGTTGCGCCCATCTCAGTGATTGCTGTTGCGACCATGTCGGTCTCATTAAGTTGTTGACCCACACCTTCGGAGGCGAGCATGGCATTTTCTGAAACACGTTTACAGGAAGTGTTAATCGTTGCGACCGACTCAATCACTTGCTCAATCAGCTGTTGGAAGCTACTCACCATGCTATTGAAATGCTGTGCAATTTCACCGAGTTCATCTTGGGTAGAAGCATCACACCTCAATGTCAGATCTTTACTCACCTCAATGCGAGAAATGATCTGAGTGATACGCTCAACAGGCGCGATAATACTGCGGATAATCAAGTAGGTAATGATTGATAGTAGTAACGCAATAAAGATAAACACAGTAATACCGACATTAACACTACTACTCTCAGCATCATCAATGGCCTTAAGCGCTAGGTTATGTAAGTCATTCGCACTACTTTCAGTTTCTAGGTTAGCAGCGATAAGACGCGCCATAGTGCCATCCTTCTCTGTCAAACCAAGCTGCTGCTCCTTATTAATTAAGCTTTTGAAATCTTTCTGATACTGAGTAATAAGCTCTTCAATTTTCCGTTGAGTATCAACATCAATACTCGAAGCATGGAGCTTGTCATTAAACTTACCAATATTGGTATCGAAGGTTTCAACATAACTTAACTCACGACGCAGCATAAAATCCTTTTCGTTACGCCTAAGTTGTAGCATAGCCACTTCGAGTGCGGGCTGATCAAATTCCTTCAGTAACGTTTCAACATTATGTACCGCAGTACGCAATGTGCCGTACAAACCTGTTTTAGGTGTTAAGCCAATTTCCTGCTGTAGTAACACCACTTCAGAGAAAGCGGCTTGATACTGATTTAAATTACTGTCGAAACTTTCAAGCGATGCCGTCGACATACCGTAGTCTTTAAACACTCTCTCTAACTCGGGGACAATACTGTCGATTGCCATGTGGCTTTGCTTATGCAGCTCGACATATTTTAAATCCTTACGAGCGAAGAAATCCTTTTCGTTTTTACGCAGCATCAAAACATCGCGCTCTAACTCAAGCACACTTTGAGCTGCATGAGAGAGTTCCGAATCAACCGAATTTGAATAGAGTTGTAATCCAAACATGGCAATTAGTGCCGAAATAGACACTGCAGCACTGAGTAACAACTTTGAGCGGATTAACATAGAAAGTCCCCGAATATATAATCTATCTTAAAAAGATAGCTGGAAATTAAGCCTTTAACAGCGCAAACATAGCAATACATTAAAAGTTCACATCAAATACTTTGATAGCTTGTCGATTTAAGCTCCCATACTGTGAGTAGCGCATTATTTTTAACTTATTTTTAGCTTGGTGCTTCAGGGTGATACCCTATCGTTCCTACAAAGTATTTCGTTTTAATTACGTTAAATATACCGTCTCAAAGCAGATGTAAGTGTCATAATATCAATTGATATAAAATTAATTACTTCATTAGCTTAGCTGTACTTTCTCGATGGGATTCTACTACAAATAACAAAAATATTACGCTGGATAATTAATCTAAATAAAATATATTTTTTAAGGTTCCAAACCTTTTGTAGCGCCCACAGCGTCAAAACTACAACACTCAATCATTATGGCAGGAAATTACAGTGACAGCAGGGATCCTCCCACTCAATGGCTCAATGTCTGACTTTGAACTGGTCACCTTAGCGAGCCAAGGAGACAGAACTGCCTTCAAGTTGCTTTATCAAAGCCATTACCAACGTATTTACGCCCTATCACTGCGCCTTTGCGGCCATAGCGCTATGGCCGAAGAAATTACCCAAGAGTGTTTTATTTTAGTGTGGCAGAAGTTGCCACAATTTCGAGGTGAGAGTCAGTTTTCCACTTGGTTACACAGTATTTGTGTCAATCAAGCATTGAGCAGCATTCGTAAACAAAAGTCCTTTTGGTCACGATTTATTCCGCTGGAACAAGAAACTGAACCCTTAAGCTCTGATAGCAGCTATAGCGGATTAGATAAGTTAATTTTCAAACTGCCAGAACGCGCTCGCATGGTTTTCGTACTCTGTGCAATCGAAGGTTATCAACATGATGAAATCGCTGACTTACTTGGCATTGCCGTCGGCACCAGCAAGACCCAATACCATAGAGCTAAGCAACTACTACAGGAGATGCTGTAATGACGTTAACGCCGCTTTCCCGTGAACAACAGCTTGAGCAATTGATCAATAGCGCGCCCAAAGAGATGTCGCCTACACATGATCTGTGGCAAGGCATTGAAAAACGCATGGATAAAACGCTGATACCCCAAACGTACAAATCCCAGAAGAGTCACACTTGGGCGATAGCGGCTTCGTTTATTATTCTAGCGGCATTGGGATATACCCAATTGCCCTATTTCAACTCATTAATAATACAGCAGACAGAGCTTGCCCAGAACCAAGCTATGCCAGAGCAACCAGGGGATGCGGCCTTACATTTATTACTCACCCAAATTGCAACATCACACCAAGCGCAAGTGGACAACCTAGAACAGGCGCCAAATGCGCTAATGTGGCAAACGAGCAGCTTCAGCGCACCCGTGGAGCAAGGTTTAACTGAGCTAAGGCTCGCGGCAACACAAATTTACCAAGCTTTACAAGCAAATCCAACCGATAAACAACTTTGGCAACTCTGGCTTTGGGTGCAGCAGCGTGAGCTCGACCTATTACAACAGGGCCAAAAATTACCCATTAGAAACTCGACACAAGGAAACACCCTATGAGTAACCTCAATCTCACTAAAGCTAGCATATTGGTTTCGACACTCTGTTTAGGCTTAATGGGCAATGTGTTAGCAGCACAAAGCGTTGATAAACAGTTAAGTGTCAGCAGCGACACTCAACTGCAGATCAAAGTCCAACGCGGTGATGTGACCATTCAAACATGGGACAAGAGTGAAGTGAGTGTCACTGGCACATTAGATGAATTGAGCGAAGGCTTTGTGTTTGAGCAACAGGGAAATAGTCTCAATATCGAAGACAAAATGCCTCGCCACTATAATGGCAATAATGACAAAGGATCACAGCTCACCATTAAAGTCCCAAAAACGGTTAAACTCAGTGCAGATACCATATCTGCCAATCTGCAAGTTGCCGAAACTCAAGGTGAACTAGATTTGAATACGGTAAGCGGCAATATCAACGCCAACAACTTAAGTGGTAAACCTGAGTTACATACAGTCTCTGGTGATATCACGACCAAAGCTCTTGATGGAAAAATCAAATTAGAAACCGTATCCGGCACGATTCAGGACACTGACAGTAAAGGAGAAATGAATTATCGCCTCGTTAGCGGTGACTTAAAAAGCCACACTCAAGCAGAAAAAGTCACGATTGAACAAGTCTCAGGTGAAGTGAATGCTAACTTTAGTGTCACCAAGGAAATCGAGCTCAGAACCGTCAGCGGAGATTCACAAGTGTCACTCGCTAAAAACTTCAACAAAGCGAATTTAGAAAGTGTGAGTGGCGATATTACCGTGATCTTTAATGATGTTCCCGATGCAAGCTTCAACTTAGATGGTGGTCCTGGTGGAAAAATCAACAACGGTTTAACCCAAGATGTACCGCAAAAACAAAAATATGTACCAAGCACAGAGTTATCATTCCAAACAGGCTCTGGTGCAGCCAACGTGAAGATGAATACCATCAGCGGTCATCTGATTTTAAAGAAACAGTAATAAAAGCTATTTAGCACAAATAAAAATGCCGCCAAAGTAAAACTCGGGCGGCATTTTTTATATCAAACTCATCAGACTGAAGCTATCTCTTCAGCCGTCAAATATCGCCATTCACCCAGTGCTAAGGTGGGGTCTAATTCAATTTGCCCTACACTTTCACGATGCAACCCTTGCACATGATTGCCCACAGCGGCAAACATACGCTTCACTTGATGATACTTACCTTCGGTGATGGTTAATCGCACTAATTGTGGTTCAATAATCTCCAGTAACGCTGGCTTAGTTAGACCATCTTCACCGCGCAATTCAACGCCAGCGGCAAATACCGCAATCAAACTAGCATCCACAGGCTCAGCGAGTTGCACTAAATAGCGTTTGCCACATTCTTTCTTCGGTGAGGTGATCTTATGCGACCATTGGCCATCACTGGTAATCAACACGAGACCTGTAGTATCGGCATCTAAACGACCAGCAATGTGCAAAGTTTCTGGCTTAGGCACATCCACTAAGCTCAATACCGAAGGGTAGGTTTCATCTATCGTCGAGCAAATAGTGTCTACCGGTTTGTTAAGCATTAAATAACGCTCGCCCACTAAGACAATCGGCTCGCCTTCAAGGCAAACACACATACCTTCAGTCACTTTAAAACCCGAGTCTTTAACGACTAAGCCATCACAAGTAATATCACCGCGGTGCAGGGCTTTTTTCGCTAATGAGCGAGTCAGCGAGGTACTCTCACAGATAAATTTGTCTAAACGCACGTTAATACTCAACTTCAATAAAGAAAACTGCCGTATTATGAAGCCGACCAGTTCAAAGGGCAAAGAATTGCTGCTCAACGCGAGCTGTGTTTCTATTTAGCCCTTACGTATTGACAGTAATCACCATAGGGAAAGATGCTATGACTGAATTCCAAAAGATGATCACAGGCCAAGAATATGATTGTCTTGACAGCGAACTCTTAAGTTTAAGAACACAACAGCAGCGACTGAATCGACAATTAAATCAAACGATTGCTCAAAATAGCACTGAGTACACCCAACTCTGCCAACAACTTCTGCCCCTTAAATCGCCAGTCGCAACTATCTCCACGCCGATTTTTATCAGTTATGGCATCAATCTCACTCTTGCTGACAGAGTGTTCATCAATGTCAATGTCACCTTGCAGGATAATGCCCCCATTTTTATTGATGAACAGACTATGATTGGTCCCAATGTACAGTTTTATACCTCAAGTCACCCACTTGATGCCGAGCTACGTTGCTCAGGTTTGGAAACCGCTAAAGCGATTCACATCGGTAAACGGGTATGGATTGGCGGCGGCGCAATCATAATGCCAGGAATCAATATTGGTGATGATGCCGTCATTGGTGCTGGCGCCGTAGTAACTAAAAATGTCGCAGCCAAAACAGTGGTTGCAGGCAACCCTGCAAAACTAATTAGGCAACTGAGTTAACCCTATTTTAAAATGATAAATCGAAGTGCTCGCTTACCTGAAAAGGCCTGCATACGGTAACTTTACAGCTACTGACTTAAATATGCTAACTGGTAACCTTTAGTTACATATCACTCAAGATAAATCCACGATAAACACTGTAATGACCTTGTTTCGATTCCTAGTAAGGCATTAACATAGTTCATTGCGCCTGAAGCAATCCCATTTTGCCAAAATAACAGCCCCAATAATGGGCACAATAATAAACTCGAAGGAAACAACATGAGAAAAGTACTCATTGGGGGACTGTGTGCCTCACTTATCGCAGGCCTGACTGCCTGTAATGACAAGGCTGCCGAAGTTAAAGCACCTGAAACTGCTAAAACAGCCACCGCAGCGGCAGTGACTCAAGCACTAGGTTCTGGAATTGAATTTGCTAATTTTGATAAAGCGATTCGTCCACAAGACGATTTCTATAAATACGTTAACGGCACTTGGCTAAAAAACACTGAGATCCCAGCCGATCGCACTAGCATTGGCGCTTTCTACGATTTACGTGAAAAATCACGTGACGACGTAAAAGCCATTATCGAAGAAGTGGCTGCAACACCCAACCTCGCCGTTGGTACAGATGAGCAAAAAGTGGCCGATTTATATCGTTCATTTATGGATACTGAGACACTCAATAAACTGGGAGTCACACCAATCCAAGGCGAATTCGATGCTATTAATGCCTTAAAAGATAAGAATGAATTAGTGAAGTACTTCGCCCACAGCCAAATCGCTGGCGCGGGTACCCCAATAGCATTTTATATCGATATCGATGCGAAAAACTCTAGCCGTTACGCAACACATCTCTATCAATATGGCCTAAGCCTGCCAGAGAAAGACTACTACTTTAACGAATCAGAACGCTTCGTTAATATCCGTAAGGCATATGTCGCCCATATCGAAAAAATGTTTACCCTTGCGGGTCTTGCTAACCCTAAAGCCAGTGCTGAAGCTATTTTAGCCTTAGAAACGGCGATTGCTGCTAAGCATTGGGATGTGGTTGAAAATCGCGACAGCACTAAAACCTACAATCTATATCAAGTCAAAGATCTGCCAACACTGGCACCAGATATCGATTGGGCAGGCTACTTAGCCGCTCTTGGCGCTGACAAGCAAACCGATATCATAGTTAACCAACCTAGCTATATCCAAGGGTTAAACGAAGTTTTAAAAACGACTGAGTTAGCCACTTGGAAAACCTATATGCAATGGCAAGTGCTGACGCACGCGGCGAGCAATCTGAGTGAAGCGTTAGACAATGAAAACTTCGCTTTCTTCTCTAAGACATTGAATGGTCAAGAAGAACAAGAACCTCGTTGGAAGCGTGGCGTTGCAGCCGTCAATGGCGTTCTTGGTGAAGTTGTGGGTAAAGTGTATGTCAAACGTCACTTCACTCCAGAAGCCAAAGACCGTATGCAAGCACTGGTTGAAAACCTGCGTGGTGCTTACGGCGACAGCATCAAAGAATTAACTTGGATGAGCGACAGCACTAAAGTGGCTGCGGCGGATAAGTTAGCAAAATTCAACCCGAAAATCGGTTACCCGAACAAATGGGAAGATTACAGTAAGCTGACCATCAAGGCAGACGACTTAGTCGGTAACGCTATGCGTGCCAGTGAAGTTGAACATGCTAAATCATTAGCCAAACTGGGCGCGCCAATCGATAAAGACGAATGGCACATGACGCCACAAACGGTTAACGCTTACTACAACCCAACCATGAATGAAATCGTATTCCCTGCTGCAATTCTGCAACCACCATTCTTCAATTTGGCAGCTGACGATGCAGTCAACTACGGTGGTATTGGTGCGGTAATCGGCCACGAAATGGGCCATGGTTTTGACGACCAAGGCGCTAAATTCGATGGCGAAGGCAATATGCGTGATTGGTGGACAGAGCAAGACTTGAAAGAGTTCTCTGCTCGCGGCAAAGCGCTAATCGCGCAGTACGATGGTTACGCAGTGTTTGATGATCTGCATGTCAACGGCAGCTTAACCTTAGGCGAAAACATTGGTGACTTGTCAGGTGTGACTATCGCTTATCGTGCTTATAAGAAATCGCTTAACGGTAAAGATGCACCCGTTATCGATGGCTTAACGGGCGATCAACGTTTCTTCATCGGCTTCACGCAAATTTGGCGCGCAAAAGCTAAAGAAGAAGCAATGCGTAACCGCGTAGCGACCGATCCACACTCACCTGCGGAATTCCGCGCACTGGGTGCACTATCTAACATGCCTGAGTTCTACACTACGTATGATGTAAAACCTGGCGATGCCATGTATATCGCACCAGAGAAACGCGTAAAAATTTGGTAAGCCAAATTTAAATCACTGCTCAGCGGCATAAGCTGGCCAACAATGGCGCTCACTGTTAAAGGTGGCGCCATTTTTATTTCCTTAAACCACTGAGTTATGAATGTGAACCCATGCGCAAGATGAACAAGTCTTCATGGTTGGTTCAGCTTTAATTAAGCAATAGAAGCCTATGGTGGATGCGTGACCTGAATAACTCACCCATAAGGAAGTAGGCCGCATGACTAAGTTATTTCGTACCTTTTTTATTTTTCTACTCTTATTATCGAGCCGCGCTGGTGTAGCAAATCCTATCGACATCAGTGACAGTAAAGCAGAACGTGGTAATTACAGTGCAAGACAGGCATCAAGCCATGACCTACAAGGTCTATATGCACTCAGCAGTCAGACCTTCGATGCGCCTCATCAATCCTCGAATGACTTATCCGTGCTCCATCACCAAGCCTATGATGCACAAGCTGAGCTCGCTCAATTACTCACCAAGATTGCCCATTATTCACAGGCACAAGTGATTGTTCCGCCAGTAAAGAGTTACCAAAGAGCAGCCGATAAAGTGGCCACAAAATTTAACGGTGATGCCAGCCAAATTACCGACCTTGCAAGGGCAAGTATTGTGACCGACAGCATTCAAGATCTGATGCAGGCCTACCAAACTTTGAATGAGCACACCCAAGTTGTGAAACAAAAAAACCGCTTTGCCGAACCTAAAGCCTCCGGCTATCGCGATCTCAATCTACTGGTACGCTTACCCCAATCAGGCATGATTGCTGAAGTGCAATTACACCTACAGGATATCGCCGATATTAAAAATGGTCCTGAACACAAGGTATATGAAAAAGTACAGAGGATTGAGGCCAATGCTCGTAAACAACAACGTTCACTAAGTGAGTTTGAACTCGCGCAGATTGCCCAATTACGTCAAGAATCACATAAGTTGTACCATAAGGCATGGCTTAACTATAAACGGGTTGATGAAGCCAGTTTATTAAGAGCCTCAGTCGCTTAACCCACAACCGCTTCCACTGTTGCGCTGGTCTCCTGCAAAGGTGCCAGCGCTTTTTTTATATTACAGAGCCTAAAAAATCATCTTAATAATAAGGTGTAAAAAAGCACTCTCTCGCATCAAAGTGCCATTTGAGTATATAATCCCGCGCCATAGCCCTATCAGCAGGAAATGCCATGCACGACATTATTGAGCAACTCCAAGAACGCAGCGAAACTGTTCCTGTACCACTCGAATTACCCACATTTGAGCAGCTCGTCGAAGTCGAAGAGCAAATCCTGATTTCATTGCCAAGGGAGCTAAAAGAATACTTGCTGTATGCCAGTGATGTGATTTACGGCACGATAGAACCAGTAACAGCATCGGATCCCTACTCGCACACCTACCTGCCCGAAGTGACTTGCTATGCGTGGTCCATCGGTATGCCAAGGGACATGATTGCCATTTGTCAGCAGGGTGATGCTTTTTACTGTATCGACCAAGATGGTCAAGTACATTTCTGGAAAAACGGCGACTTTACCGATATCTATTGGGAGTCGTTTTGGGAATGGGTTGAAGAAATCTGGTTAAAGATCAAATACTAATTTTACTTTTATTGCATTGAGAACACGATTATGTCTAAGAACATTGGCTTGAATGCCATCGAAATGAGCTACTTACGCCAGTCACTCAGCTTAAGCGCGGCTCAAGTTGGTGCTCTGACTAACCATAGCGAAGCCGATGTACTCGCCTGGGAAAGCGGTGAACAACTGGCACCTGAGCTGGCGCAAAAGAAACTGCTTGATATTGATGACATCATTGAGATGCAAGTGCTCAACACCTGCGATGGTATCGAAGAACTATTTAAGAAAGAACCTAAGCGTCACTTAGCCTTCGTGGTCTACCCCACTCAAGCGGTTTACACACAATACAACCCCGAATTCTTAAGTTCACTGCCTTTTACTGAGCTGTACAACACGGCAGCTTGGCGCATTAAGAAAGAGTGCAAACTGGTCCTAGAAGTCGACGTCAGCCTAGTGGCTCTCGACGTGGAGGCCTACAAAGCCTTCCGTGAACCGACCAAAATGAGTGAAAGCCGCGAAAGTCGCGCAAAGTGGGCAGCGACTCAGTTATAAACTCAACCGTCACAAGTTTAACCCTATAAAAATAAAGGCCAATATCATTATTGGCCTTTTTTATTAGAAATCACACCACCCATCATAAATGACGCGCCATTCCGAATGAAATGACGCTAAGCGGTAGTTAGAAGTTCATCGTGAATTTAGTGTAAATGTAGCGGCCCATAGGATTATGTACTGAAATAACATAGCCGTAGAGATCCGTATCACCGTCACCGATAGCAAATGGTGGCTCTTCATCAAATACGTTGTTCACGCCTAGTGTCAGCTTGAACATTTCATTGAAGCGATAAGTACCAGACATGTCGACCAATAATTGAGAGTCGATCATACGAGACTTATTACTTTCAAAATCAAGTACACCATCGAAATTGATATCTGGGGTATCTTCAAATTCACCGATGTAACTCAAATTAATATTGGCGGCAAAATTATCCATAGTCCAGTTAGTGGTGAGTAACCAGCGATGTTGAGGGAACTTATACTCACCCGTGTAATCCAGACCATCTTTCTCAAAATTATGTAAGTAGCTGTACTCTAAGCCAAACTTCAAATCCCCATAGCTATCTAGCTCAAAACCATAATGACTAGAAACATCCATCCCTTGTACATCTTGAGAGCTTAAGTTGATAAAGCTTGAATGGATAATACTGATCGGACCTAAAGTTTGACCTAGCTGTGGCGCTAAGCGCTCGCACACAGTGCTATTTTGATCGTTGCAATTTGCAGTATAGATATCGCCTAATGGCTGTTTATCAATTTTGTTGTCTTGCGTGATGCTAAAGATATCAAAACCCACATCAAACGTCTGACTCGGCGCCCAAATCATACCGACGTTCCAAGTTTCGGATTCTTCAGCATCCAGCTCAGAGTTACCTTCAAATTCAGTGTTGTAATCTAAGGCTTCACAGTCAACATTATCGGCAGCGCAACGGTAAGTATCGACAAAGAAACTACTTTCGCGAGATGGACCAAGACCGATTTGCGCTAACGAGGGTGCACGGAAGCCCGTAGACCAAGACGCGCGCGCCGTTAGCTCGTCAGTCACTCCCCATTGAAAGGCGACTTTAGGGTTAGTCGTTGAACCAAAATCGCTGTAATGATCATATCGACCAGCGAGTTGCAACTCGAAGTTATCCGTGACTGGAATAGATAATTCCATATAAGCGGCATATTGCTCACGGGATGCCGCCGCAGAGACAGCTTCAGTACCAAAAATCAATCCACGTTGGAATTGCTCATCGGGCACATCACTGACATCTTCTTCGCGATATTCAGCTCCCGCCGCCATCATGATGTCGCGACCGGCCAAGGTAAATGCTTGACCAGATATGTTAGCCGCATAAGATGTCATGTTTGACAAACCTTGGCGTACTAAACTGGTGGTAATAGCGTCAATGACCTCTTGTGAGTTCATCGTGCCGCCGAAAGGATTGTAACGAC
Source organism: Shewanella sp. SW32 (assembly GCF_025653365.1). NCBI lineage: Bacteria > Pseudomonadati > Pseudomonadota > Gammaproteobacteria > Alteromonadales > Shewanellaceae > Shewanella > Shewanella sp. SW32. The sequence goes on from NZ_JAKKSJ010000027.1 coordinate 20,718, forward strand.
CCGCATCAATTTCACGTTGCAAATAATCTGTTCTTACCCAGCCTTGGCTGCGATCACCCGTTTGAGTCGACTCACTGCGACCTTTTTGAACAGAAGCTTCCCAATCCCACTCTTTTACTACACCGCGTAAACCAGCAACTAAACGTAAACTATCGGATTCAATATCCCAGCGTCGCGCCCCCGCATCAACCGTACGGAAGCGACCAATTTCAATATCTTTCCCCCAAGGATTATTCGGGTGAGATCCAGGTACAGTTAAACCAGCATCCTCGTCAAGTGGTGTCGGTGCTCCACCTGCGATTGAGGTATTGTGCTGCGCCGCTAACTCTAAAAATGCTGTTAAATCATCATTAAAATGATAGTCAAATTGGCCAATAGCCCCTACGCGCTCCGCAGCCGGCGCAACAAAATTGTATGAGCCGTACTCAAATAAACAACTTCCACTCGCGGTTGCACTATCAGCGGGACAAGCAGGGTCGATAGTTTTAACACCATCAACATAGAAATACCCAGGAAAACCACGGGAAGAACGAAAATCTTCACCACCATAAGGTGATTGATTTGAAACACCAAAACGTCCTAAATCAGTCGCAGCTAAAGTATCATTTTTGAAATAGTCGAGGATAACCGATGCGCTACCCTTATCGGACTTCATCCCCCACACCATATTCGCTGTAGTTTCATCGTAGCCAGTGCCTGAAGCATCACCGTAACCAAGATTGACCTCAATGCCTTCAATATCTTTTTTCAGAACAATGTTAACCACACCCGCGATCGCATCAGAACCATAAATAGCCGATGCACCGTCCTTCAGTATGTCGATACGTTCAATAGCTGATACCGGAATATTATTGATATCAACAAAGGAATTAGTGATACCTTCGGCAAAAGCACTCGCCGCAACACGACGACCGTTAATTAACACTAAGGTCGCGTCTGGGCCTAAACCACGTAGACTGATAGATGCGCCGCCGTTGGCGGTTGAATCTTGGCTGTTTCCTCGGGTAGAAAACGCGCCAGCACCATTGGCAGGCATGCGTTCAAGTAATTGCTGCAGGTTATCAAATCCCATATTGGCAATATCGTCTTTACTGATCGATTGAATAGGGGAAGGGCCTTCAATATCGGTACGTTTAATACGGGAACCCGTTACTTCAATACGTTCAACTTTTTCTGCACCTTTATCGGCAGCATGGGCCACTGTTGGCGCACATGCCATAGCAATTGCGATTGCACAAGCACTGGGTAGAATCTGAGGTCTGTTCATACATTTCCCTTGTTTTATTTATCTCATTAAAATTATTTAAACAATAAGAAAACCCTAAATTAACAATAAACAAGGTAATGAGTTACAAACCAAAGTCAATGGCAGAGATATAAAAAGTTAAACTTTTGTTACATTTGAGGCGGTGTATTTTCCTCATACGAGAATCAAAGAAGGTCTAGGCACTAAAGATTCAACCTACAAGACAAGTCGCAGTATTTGAATATCAGAATTAAAGGAAGAAATATGGAAGACAAGATTATTTATCAAGCAGAGTTTGAACCCCATTTAGGTTGGTATTGGTTGCTTTCAGGGGCCGCCTATTTCAGCCTGAGCATAATAGGTATTCCCTTGTTATTACTTTGGTTTCCAATAGGGCTGTGGGGGACTCGCCGCTATATTAACAACATGAGTGCGCAGCTCACCAGCAATAAACTTATTGTCAGGAGGGGCATATTAACTCGTACTGAAAACACAGTGCCTTTGGACAAAATTACCGATATGGCATTGATCCAAGGCCCAATTATGCGCCTATTTGGTCTGCATAAACTCACGGTAGAAACCGCAGGGCAATCGGGCGCAGGCGCATTGATAAGCTTAGTCGGCATAGTCGATGCGCCTCAATTTAGAACCCGCGTATTAGAACAAAAAGAACGGCTTACCCAACCCTTGCACCCAACAATCCCATCGGCACAGCCAGATAATACGCTGTTACAAATCGTAGCCGAAATGGCTGCAAGCTTAAAACGCATTGAAACTTTACTCAGCCAAAAATTAAACGGATAAATTGAATAAAACAACTTTTAGTTCAATCACTTTACCTTTAATGTTGAGCCACTCACTTAGCGTTAGCGCAGCTTTTACATGAGCGCAGCCTTCGCATGAGGGCTTATTCGATTCCCCAGATTAATTTTCAACAGGCATTTTTAATAACGACATGACAGAATCTTCAGTAACTTCTCCTTCATCCTCTTGGATGACACACCTAACTCTCGGCATTAAAGCCATGGGCCCAGGTGTTCTTATGGCCGCAGCGGCGATTGGCGCATCCCATTTAGTCGCCTCGACTCGGGCGGGCGCCGAATTTGGTTGGCAACTGGCTTGGGTTATTCTTGGGGTGAATTTACTTAAGTATCCCTTCTTTGCAGCTGGCGCACGCTACACAGCTGCCACAGGGGAGAGTCTACTGCACGGCTACCAAAAACAGGGCCGAGGTTACTTACTGCTGTTTACTGGGCTCAATGTGATCGCCGCCATTGCCAGTACAGCAGGGGTGTGCATGTTAACCGCCGCTATGTTGACCCAATTTATTCCGCTCCCCATCGATTGGTTAGCCCTACTGGTATTGCTGAGTTCATTGGCTTTACTGATTTTAGGCCATTATCAACTGCTTGATAGACTCACTAAGATCATCATGTTCGCCCTAACCTTAACCACCTTAATTGCCGTGGCCTTGGCTTGGGATCACGCTCAACCATTAGCGAGCAATTTTGTCTCTCCTTCACCTTGGCAATGGGCCCATGTGGGATTTTTGGTCGCCATGATGGGTTGGATGCCAGCACCGATTGAAGTCAGCGCTTGGAATTCTCTCTGGTTGCTCGAAAAACAAAAAAGCCAGACGGTCACGAAAGCGCAGGCACTGCTCGACTTTAACTTAGGCTATATCATCACTGCGATCCTCGCGATCGTGTTTTTGTCCTTGGGCGCTTTAGTGATGCACGGCAGTGGCGAACACTTTTCAGATTCCGGCGCACAGTTTGCTAATCAATTGATTAATCTTTACAGCCAAGTGATGGGCGGCGAGAGTCGTTATCTTATTGGTATTGTGGCATTTCTGTGTATTTTCAGCACAACAGTAACAGTGATTGATGGCTATAGCCGTACCTTAGATATGGGCTGGCAGTTACTCACCTCAAAGACCAGTTCAGACAAACGCCTCACAGGGATTATGCTCGCCATCAGTGCCTTTGGCTTATTGCTGATCCTCTTCTTTAAAGGTGCACTCTTACCGTTACTCGAGTTTGTGATGATCTTGGCCTTTATGACCACAGTCATTTTTGCTTGGTTAAATTACCGCTTAATGACCAGCAAACAGCTTCCCGAGACAGACAGATATGGGACTAAGATGAAACTCCTCTCTTGGTTTGGCCTGATTTATCTACTGATTTTCGCGGCACTGTTTATCTATTGGTACAACATCATTAAAGGTTAATTGCCCAGAATGTTTATGCCGGAGCAATAAATGGCCTTAACTAACTGCCATTAAATTCCCGCTGAATTCTGCAATTAAGGTGGTTTGGGTATATAATGCGGGCTCTTAAACCAGACAGCGCAGCCGCGCCAAGAGATGACCATGATTAATAATGATATTTTGCGCCGTTTGCGCTTCGTGTTTGATTTTAGCAATGCAAAAATGATTAAAATTTTTGCTAAAGCTGGAAGAGAAGTGCCTGTCGAAGAGATGATTGATCTTCTACGTAAAGAAGAGGAAGAAGGTTATAAAGCTTGTAACGACACGACCTTATGTCAATTTTTAGATGGTCTTATCATAGAGAAGCGCGGTCTACGTGAAGGTGCAGAAATTCCAGCGCCCGTTTCACGTTTAAACAACAACCTCATCTTTAAAAAGCTGAGAGTTGCCCTCGAAATGCGTGAAGAAGACATAGTAGCAGCTTTGGCTTTAGCCGAAGTGCAAATGTCAAAATCAGAGCTAAGCGCCCTGTTCCGCAATCCAGACCACAAGAATTTTAAAGAGTGTGGCGATCAAATACTGCGTAACTTTATCCGCGGCTTATCACTTAAGTATCGCGGCGTATAACGCTAAACTTATGACATAAAACGCAGCTTAGGCTGCGTTTTTTTATATCCGTTTTTATCTACACCTGAGCTTGTTTGGATATAAACAAGACCTTAACAATTCCATCTCAACAACCTCAGAAATCCTGTTTAAAACAGCTGACTTTTTTACTGCTGCAAAAAAAACCACAAATACCTCGTTCCACGGACAACAAAGATCACATTTCATGATAACCTTACGTGACTTACAGCACGTATTGACCACTTAAACAATAACTCAAAAGGTTACCCATGGACGATAATAAACGCCCCCTCTATCTTCCGTTTGCAGGACCTGCCATTCTTGAAGCCCCACTGATTAACAAGGGCAGTGCATTTTCTGAAGAAGAGCGTATTTTCTTTAACCTCGAAGGCTTAGTCCCCTATGCCATTGAAACGATTGAGGAGCAGGCTTCTCGCGCCTACGATCAATTTAGAAGTTTCAATAACGACTTAGACAAGCACATTTACCTACGTAATATCCAAGACACAAACGAGACCTTATTTTATCGTTTAGTGCAAAATAACATCAGCGAGATGATGCCCATCATCTATACGCCGACGGTAGGTTTAGCTTGTGAACGTTTCTCGAAAAACTATCGCCGCAACCGTGGTTTGTTTATCTCCTATCCGAACAAAGATAGGATCGATGACATCCTCAATAACTCGACTCGTCAAAAAGTTAAAATTATCGTAGTCACTGATGGTGAACGTATTTTAGGCCTTGGCGATCAAGGTATTGGCGGCATGGGGATCCCTATCGGTAAGCTGTCACTCTACACTAGCTGTGGCGGTATCAGTCCGGCTTATACCCTGCCTATTACCTTAGATGTAGGCACAGATAATCCGCAGTTGTTAGAAGATCCTATGTATATGGGTTGGCGCCATCCACGCATCGGTGGTGAAGAATACGCCGAGTTTATCGAAGCCTTTATGCAAGCTGTACATGTGCGTTGGCCGGATACTTTGATCCAGTTCGAAGACTTTGCCCAAAAGAATGCCATGCCGATCCTAGAGCGTTATAAAGATCGCTATTGCTGCTTTAACGATGATATTCAAGGCACTGCTGCGGTTGCCGTTGGTTGCTTGCTCGCCGCGTGTAAGGCTGCGGGCACTGAATTGAATCAACAACGTATCGCCTTCCTCGGTGCTGGTAGTGCTGGTTGCGGTATTGCCGAAGCTATCGTGGCACAAATGGTGTCTGAAGGGATCAGCGACGAGCAAGCTCGCACTCAAGTGTGTATGGTTGACCGTTGGGGCTTATTGCTCGACAACATGCCTAACCTGTTGCCATTCCAGCAAAAATTGGCGCAGAAATGCACCAACATCCAAAATTGGAGCAATTTCAGCGACAATATTTCACTGCTCGATGTGGTTAACAACGCCAAGCCGACAGTGCTGATTGGGGTATCTGGCGTTCCAGGACTCTTCACCGAAGAAATCATCCGTGCTATGCACAGCCATTGTGCTCGGCCGATTATTTTCCCTATGTCGAACCCGACCAGTCGCGTAGAAGCGACACCGAAGGACATTTTGCATTGGACCTCAGGTCAAGCACTCGTCGCTACGGGCAGCCCATTCGAACCTGTGGTTGTCGATGGTGAAACCTATGAAATAGCCCAGTGCAACAACAGCTTTATCTTCCCAGGTATTGGCTTAGGCGTATTAGCTTCGGGCGCACGTCATGTATCCGATGCCATGTTGATGGCTTCAAGTCGCGCACTTGCAGAATGCTCGCCACTGGCAATCGACGGTAGCGGCCCATTGTTACCTAAACTCGAAGATATCCACGCGGTCAGTAAACACATCGCTTTCGCCGTAGGTAAAGTCGCAGTTGAACAAGGGTTAACGCTGCCAATGAGCGATGAAATCTTACAACAATCAATTGAAGGCAATTTCTGGAGTCCAGAATATCGCCGCTACAAACGCACTTCGTTCTAAGCAATAACGTTGCCGCGACTTAAGTCGTGGCAACGCAGCTTTAGCTAAGGGTTTGTGCCAGCAAAAAGCCCGTTACTTTACAGTAACGGGCTTTTTAATTTTCTGACTCTGTGCTGATTTCAATAAAAACTAAGGCGCCATCACCTGTTTAAAGCTATTGAGCAAAGCACGATCGGTACGCGCTTTCTTCAACTTACGTAGGCTTTCTTTGAGCGATTCATCGGCTAAGCGCGTAAAAATGCCATTATATTCTTGCTCTTGGATTGCACTATCGGTATCGGCTTGCTCAGAAATTTCTTGGGCGACACGACTCAATTGCAACCAAGCATTAGCAATATAGAAACCGTGGAATGCGGCTTGTTCCATTAGATTACGTGCACTGGCAGGTAAAGATGCCCAAGCTTGGCTAAATTTACCTTCCCTGTCTTCCAACAGTTCGGCACACAAACCTTGGTACGCTGCTAATAAGTCACCCGGTAATTTCGCCATTGGTAACACTTTATTCGCAACATTGTAAGAAATCTGCTCGGCAGTTTCGCGGTAAACAGCTGATAATTCGCTCATAAAAATCTCGATTCACATCCCAAAAATAGTCTTAAAACTGGCCACTCACATATAAACCATAAACGCCGTTACCCGCAATCGGCGTAACTGTAATCCCCTCATAGGGTTGAGTAAAATACCACCCCGCCAGCGCGCCAATCGCCGCGCCAGCTAACACATCCTCGAGGTAATGCTGGTCGCTCGCCACTCGAGTGTAGCCCACATAAGATGCGGCAACATAGGCAGGTAAACCATATTGCCAACCATAGCGCTGCTGAATAAACGTCGCCGCCATAAAGCTGTCTGAGGTATGACCCGATGGAAACGAATCATCGCCACTATCGTCTGGCCTGTCTTTACTCACACCATACTTAAGACCTTCAACAATTAACCGACTCGACACCGCTGCCTGAATTAACTGCCAACTACCATCATAACCCTCTTCATAAAACAAGGTCGCACCCATCGCAGTAGCGGGTAATAATAAATGCAATACATCGCCAGAGGTTTCTAAATCTGAGCCTGCCCAGCTAGTGCCACTTATCATGAATAATGCAGCACAGAGTAATTTCTTCAAGGGTGATTCCTTTGTGGGATAATAACCAAGGCGGAGTTTATACCTTGATCATTAACCGAATGCAAAATTGCTATACATCTATATTAAAAATGAACAAACAAGTTATGCTAAGCTAATAATTAGCTATTGATTTTAATGCGAACAGGAATCTTTTTTGCTACATCAACTTAGGTATTTATCATTCTCCTTATTGCTGCTTCTACTGCCGCTCAGCAACGCTATGGCAGAACCATATTAGCCGCCTTAGCGCACAGAATTTACCAGCAGAACTCAAATTAACCGTTAGCGCTGGTGTCGCCACTTTAGAACCACAAAATAATACTGAAGATGCATATCAAGATAAAGATTTTGCCACCTTGCTAAAGCGGGCCGACAATGCTCTTTATGAGGCTAAAAATGCGGGCAGAAATTGTGTGAAATCAGCCAAGAATGAGGCTTTAAAAGAGAATTAAACGGCCTTATGCCAAAACACTTGATGTTGTAATGGCGGTGGCAAAGTGCCAAACCATGTCTGATACAAACGACTAAATTCACCTGAGTCTTTCATTTTCTCTAGCTCTGTTTGCCAACTGATAACGGTTGCCGCCGATGTCCCTTTAGAAAAAGCTAAATAGAGATTAATCTCCGATACTACAAACACTTGGCGGATATCTGTCTCACTCGCGCCTACTTCTTCGAGTATCTGCTTTACCGCAAGATCCGCTTGGCACCAAAAACGAATTCGAGAAAACAGCAACTGTTTCGCCGATTGCTGTGGAAAACTCGCCACCAGCAAATTATCCACGCCCGCTTGTTGTAGCAACTGCGCACCCGCCGATTCCCGATAAACCCCCACAATATCTGTCGATTGAAGTTCAGCAAGTTGATCGAGAGCTATGGGATCTGCCGCCCTTGCGTACAATGCAATTTTGCTGGTCGCAATAGGACCGATAAAATCAAACTGCTCAGCTCGCTCATCATTAATTGACGTAGCAAAAAGTAAAACGTTCGCAGAGGTATTGGCAATCGAATACGCCCGAGCCCAAGGTAACACATCGATTTTTTCACTCTGACCCAGTCTTGATTGCAAGGTATTGACTAAGTCCACCGCAAAACCTTGCGGCACACCATTTTGCTCGTAACTCATGGGAGGCCAAGCTTCGGTCACCAATTTCAACTTGTCAGGCGCCGCAAAAACAAGATTAGGCATCAAGCCTAATAAGCTCATCGCAAGAAAACACGCCCTAAGGGGAAACGCACTCAGCATACGAATACCAAACGATAAACATTAGACCTAATCATAGACTCAATCCCAACTGCAAATAAACAAATACCCCAAAGAAAATATCGCCTCATGCCCCCTTCTGAGTAAACTCGTCCTCAATAAGTGAAAACTGCTATCATATTGCCACCTAGCCAAGAGCCTCGCTGCAATCAATTCATGTCAACTTTAGCCAATCAAACCCCAAGCCAATCCTATGCCAGCATGCTGTCGCGGCTCGCTCTGCAAATTAAAACGTGGGGAAAAGCACTCGGATTTGCGCAGGTTGGCATTTGCGATACGGATTTAACCGCTGAAGAAGCCAAACTTCAAGCATGGCTAGACAAAGGTTTTCATGGCGAAATGGCCTATATGGCCACCCATGGCATGATGCGCGCTCGCCCGCAAGAACTGCATCCGGGCACAGTGCGGGTGATCTCCGTACGGATGGACTATTTACCACCCGAAGCTGGCTTTGCAACGAATCTCACCGATCCCAACTTAGGTTATATTTCCCGTTATGCAGGAGGTCGCGACTACCACAAGTTGATCCGCGCTCGGCTTAAAAAGCTGGGGGATCAAATCAGTGCAGAGTTAGTTTCTCTCGGTTTCGATGCCGCTGACTTTCGCCCCTTTGTTGACTCAGCCCCTGTACTTGAGCGCCCCTTAGCCGAAAAAGCCGGTATAGGCTGGACAGGTAAACACTCACTCATACTCAACCATGAGGCTGGCAGTTGGTTCTTTTTAGGTGAGCTACTGATCAATTTGCCTCTACCTGTGGATATTCCCATTCAAGAAGGCTGTAACACTTGTGTCGCCTGCATCACCTCCTGCCCAACGGGTGCAATCGTAGAACCTTATGTGGTCGATGGCAGGCGCTGTATTTCCTATCTCACCATTGAACTGCAGGGCGCTATTCCCGAAGAATTTAGGCCACTCATGGGCAATCGCATCTATGGCTGCGATGATTGCCAACTCGCGTGTCCCATCAATCGCCAAGCGCCGCTGACTGAAGAAACTGACTTTCATATTCGTCCGCAGTTAAAGCAACCAGACCTTCTCAGCCTTTTTGCTTGGAGCGAGGCCGAGTTTCTTAAACAAACTGAAGGCAGCGCCATTCGCCGCATTGGACATAAACGTTGGCTACGTAATATTGCAGTAGCACTGGGTAACGCTCCCGCAAGCACAAGCATTATTGCCGCACTTAACGCCCGCAATCACAGCGAAGATATCGATGAGATAGTGCGTGAGCATATTGAATGGGCGCTTAATGCCCAGCAATCGCGCCTTGCTGAAAGCACCACAACTGAACAACAAAAAGCCCGCCGCAAAACCGAGCGCATGGTGCGCATTATCGAAAAAGGCTTACCGCGAGATGCTTAAGTCAGTCGGCAATAAATAAAAGACAACGGATGCATAAGCATCCGCTGTTACTAACTCAATAAGATCAATAAAAAATATTTCACTCAAGCATAATATTAACTAAGGCGGCGACGTAGTTCTCGCGTGGCATCGACCATGTTTTTCAATGCGGGTTCGACTTCATCCCAAGTACGGGTTTTTAGGCCACAATCTGGGTTGACCCACAGCTGACGTACGGGCACTTTTTGCGCCGCTTTCTCGATTAAGTACACCATGGCCTCCACACTTGGAGTGTTTGGCGAGTGAATGTCATACACACCGGGGCCGATTTCATTGGGATATTCAAAATCTTCAAAGGCGTTGAGTAACTCCATCCGTGAACGCGAAGTCTCGATAGTAATCACATCGGCATCCATGGCGGCAATCGCGGCAATCGTGTCGTTAAACTCGCTGTAACACATGTGGGTGTGGATTTGAGTCTCATCAGTCACGCCAGCAGCGCTGAGTTTAAAGGCATTCACCGCCCAATCTAAGTAGGCTTGCCATTCACTTTGTTTCAATGGCAGACCTTCACGGAAGGCGGGCTCATCGATTTGTATAATACCAATACCGGCATTTTGTAAGTCCACCACTTCATCACGGATCGCCAGCGCCAGCTGAGTCGCAATCACATCGCGGCCGATATCTTCACGGGCGAATGACCAATGCAGAATCGTCACAGGACCAGTTAACATGCCTTTTACAGGTTTGTCGGTGAGACTTTGGGCAAACTCGGCCCAATCAACCGTCATCGCCTTTGGACGACTAACATCACCATAGATCAACGGCGGCTTAACACAGCGTGAACCATAGCTTTGCACCCAACCATTTTTGGTAAAGCCAACGCCCGCAAGCTGCTCACCAAAGTATTCCACCATATCGTTGCGCTCGGCCTCACCATGAACCAGCACATCGATACCGAGTTTAAGCTGGCGGTCGATAGTATCGCGGGTGACTTGTTGTAATTGCTCTGTATATTGTGCATCACTCAGATCGCCCTTGCGCCAACGACTGCGTAGTCCACGGATTGCAGGTGTTTGTGGGAAGGAGCCAATGGTGGTGGTCGGCAACAGAGGTAAACGGTATTTCTGCTGCTGCACTGCTTGGCGTACGGTGAAATCACTGACGCGCTCATAATCGGCAGATGTCAACGCGGCAACGCGGGCAATCACTTGACTGTCGGCAGCCTGCGCTTTCGCCTCGCGGCGCGCCAAACTGGTTTGCACAATCTCTTTTGCCGCGATAGATTCAGGTGCCAGTAGCAATTGGCGCACATTGGCCAGTTCAAGTAATTTTTGCTTCGCAAACGCGAGTTGTTGACGCAGCGCGGGCTCAAGCGTGGCTTCCACATCTAAATCCACAGGGCTGTGCAGGAGTGAGCAAGAAGTACCGATCCACAAGCGATCTCCGAGATCACGGGCAACCGCGCCTATGCGTTCGGCAATCAAATCCGCCTCTGCCGCCCACACGTTGCGACCATTGACCACACCCACCGACAAAATTTGATCTCGACCAAGCGCATGGGCAAAGACTGCCAATTGATCCGGCGCTGTGACTAAATCGACATGCAACCCCGCGACCGGCAAGGCCGATACCAGCGCTTGATGGTGTGCGATACCGCCGTAATAACTGGTAAGAAGGATCTTCACCTTCGCAGTGCTGAGGGCTTGATACGCCTCAGTCATCGCCGCTTGCCATTCGCCATCCAATTCCAATGCGAGAATGGGCTCATCGAGCTGTACCCATTGCACTCCCAGAGCAGCAAAACGCACCAAAATGTCAGCATAAGCAGCTAATAAATTGGGTAATAAGCTTAACTTATCAAACTCTTGGCCCACGGTTTTAGCTAGGAACAAGTAGCTAACAGGGCCGAGTAGCACAGGTTTTGCTTTATAACCTAAGGACTGCGCTTCGCTAACTTCATCAAAGAACTGCTCATAGGCAATCGAAAACTCTTGGTTTTGGCTGAGCTCAGGTACCAGATAGTGATAGTTAGTATTGAAATACTTGGTCATTTCAGAGGCTGGCGCATCTTGGCCCGTTGGCGCTCTGCCGCGGGCAACACGGAATAAAGTATCGAGATCGATTGCCCCTTCACCACGATGACGATCAGGAATGGCATTTAAAGTCGCGCTTAAGGTCAGCACTTGATCATAAAAGGCAAAATCACCTACGGGAACTTGCTCAATGCCAGCAGCAGCTTGCCACTGCCAATGGGTGCGGCGAAGTTCACTCGCCACTTCACGTAATTGTGCCTGAGTGCTCTCACCACGCCAGTATTTTTCTAAGGCAAATTTCAATTCACGACGACGCCCAATACGGGGAAACCCAAGACTATTTAATTGCATACTCTATCTTCCTTTATTTGAGATAAGCCATATTCGGCACTTACACCCACCAGATTGTTTTCTCTTGGCACTTTTCAGCACTTCAGCCTGATAAATAACAATGGGCGTCTGGACGTCTAGAAGTTTATTGTGTTAGTCTCTATTCCAGCAACCGAATTGATTTCAAGCACAACATGAGCGAAATTCACTTGGAGTGAACATGATCGAACTAAGACACCTGCGAACCTTAATGGCCCTGAAAGAAAGCGGCAGTTTGGCGGGCGCAGCCAAAAAACGTTTTGTCACTCAATCCGCCCTCTCCCACCAGATTAAGGAGCTGGAGCAAAGGATTAACTCGCCCATTTTTGTGCGTAAGAGTAAGCCACTGTCATTCACCCAAGAAGGTGCACGCCTGCTGCATCTGGCCGAAGAAATTTTGCCTAAGGTGTTAGAAACCGAGACAGATTTGAAGAATGGGCTGGAAACCGAAACCAATCAGTTGCGTGTCGGCATTGAGTGCCATAGCTGTTTTCGCTGGTTAATGCCTGTAATGGAGCAATTTAGGCAAGATCATCCGGCAGCCGAGTTAGACTTGTCGAGCCGTCATCTGTTCGACTCGCTCAATGCCTTAGAAATGGGTGAACTGGATATTGTATTAACCTCAGATCCTGTGCCTGGGCATTCACTCGCCTACCAGCATTTGTTTGATTTTGAAGTGAAGTTAGTGGTTGCTAAGGATCATCCTTTAGCGAAAGAAGCCTATGTCACACCTAAGCAATTAGCACACTTGCCTATTATCAGTTATCCAGTGCCGTTGACACGTTTAGATATTTATCGCCACTTTTTAGAGCCTGCGGGCATAGAGGCGGGCGAGCAAAAAACCTGTGATTTAACCATGATGTTATTGCAACGCATCGCCTGTAAAGACGGCATAGCCGCACTGCCAAGCTGGTCGATTAATGAAGGACATGGACTGAGTCTCGCTACGGTAAAACTCGGCCAAGAAGGCCTGAAACGACCGCTATTTGGTGCCTATCGCCGCCACAGTGCTAACTCTGCATTGATCCAAAATTGGTTACAACTGGTGGCGAGGGAAGGTTTATCCCGCCAGCAGAAGACGAATTAATGCGGGTGACATAGAGTAAAAAGCCTGCGAATGCAGGCTTGTTTATTGAGTCAAATGACTATTTCATAGCATCGACAAATTACAGCGGATTCATCAACAATCCACGCATAGACAAGACACGGCGCAGTATCAACCCTGATGAATTAGGATTACGGGTCTGACGCAAATTATGGGCGATCATAAATTCTTGACGCAGATCCTGATCGAGATCTAACGCCTCGAACGCTTCGATGGTTAAGGTCTGTTGTTGATTATCAATCAATGACTTAATCACACTTAAAGGAAATGACTGTTCGGCATTAGCATTTAAATAGGCAAATGCGGTCAGTGCGATAATTTGGCCGAACACACTGAACAGAGCTAAGGTTTGTACTTCGTCAGCATCAACCTCCACACCTTCCATATCCGCTAAGCTATCTACCGCATCCGTTGCAATATCTTCAGTCAGCTTCCAATAACCTTGGACCAACTTTTTATAGGGCTGTGGCAGTTCATCGAGGCGTTCTTTTAAATAGAACGTAAAAGCGTAGCGATAGATATTAACTTGACCTAAGCGGATCAAAGCTTCTTTCAACGAACGAGTTTTGTGATTTTCCACTACAGCAGCCTGTGCGGAATTACTGCGCATAAGCATGTGCGCTGCCAATGCGGGATCGCTCGAGATAATGTCAATCACATTACGAATGTCGCCTTCAGCAAGGATCGCTTTTTTGAGTGGAATTAGAATTCCTCGGCGGCCAATCACTTGCTCTTCGTTCGCTATGATAGCTCTAACTTGAGTAAAAACCTGTTGCTCAAGATCAGTCATAAGACACTTTACACCTGTTTATTAACAATAAGATGATTCGGTTACAGCTCACATCATACCTAAAATACTAAGAATTTCAGCCATAAACAGCAGAGTAAAATATAAATTACTCCTATTTAGTGATGACTGCCCGCTAACACACTATAGATAACGACAATTAAACCACTCTACTAAAACGATATTCAAGACTATACCTATTTTAAGATTTATTCTTTGAACTCAGCGTAAAAAATAAAAAGCCAGACTGAGTCTGGCTTTGTTATTAGATAGCTCATTAATATTTAGAAGCGGTAGCCCACAGTGAAACGAATATCGCGACCTCGACCAGAATAGTAACTATCCCCCCAATCGCCACCGTAATAACCTGCACTGACATAATCTTTATCGAATACATTATCGATACGCAGACTGGCAAGCCAAGCATCACGATTATAATTCAAGGCTAAATTACCAAGCACGTAACTTGCTAGCTTATCACCTTGATTAGCGTTATCGCCTTCGATAAAACGATCCCCCGTGTAGATAGCTTCGGCAAATACTTGGAAATGCTCAGCAAAATCCATGCTGACATAACCGCGTCCCGTGTGTTTTGCCACCCAAGACAGCTCTTTGCCATCGTTAGCACCATCGGTAAATTCGGCGTCGGTATAGTTATACTCTAGCCCGAGTTGCAGCGCTTTAGTGATCTGCCAATCCCAATCGGCACCCGCGCCATAACGACGAGAAGCGTCGGCATTGACGTTTGCACCGTTGAAATTTCCACCTATGGGTTTAACTGCACTCGAGTCATAAACAATTTCATCCTCTAAATCGAGACGATATAGGCTGACTCGTAGGGTTTGACTAGCGACAGCCCAATCCCAACCCGCCTCATAGGAACGGCCTGTTTGCGGCTTTAAGCCAAATACGCCCGGCGATGTATAAGCTTGCTCATCCACTTTGGCAAAACGGAAGTTATCATCAGCGCGCACATAGAGTCTGTGCTCCGCAGTTGGGCGGTAATTTAAACCCAGTTCGAATGCGTGGGCATTTTCGTCTAAATCCATGCCATTGGGATAGACATTGCCATCGACTAACTCATCGGTCACCCGCGCATATCGTCCACCCACAACGTAACTTAAAGTATGGCTTAAAGGCACTGTAGCTTGTAGATAGGCGCTTTGCATTTGCTGCACATTACTGCGCGCCATAGTGTCAAAATCAGCCTTGCCACGGCTGATGTCTAAACCTGTGACTAGGCTTAGCTCGCCTTGACGCGTACTGTAATTCGCTAACGCTTTAGGGCTAAACATTAACAGTGAGCGTGTGTTATGGCTGTTCGCCCCCCAATTAAGAGAAGACACTAAGGTATCGCTGTAATCTAAATCCGCCGCCAGCGCCCAGTTTTGATTAAGCTGATGCTGGTAACCCGTTCGCGCCGCAGTGGTCATCTCGTGGGCATACTCTACCTTATTTGATGAAGCACGGGGATCGTCTTTAAATTGCTTTTCAGTAAGCGAGCCCGGATTTTCACGATCGTTATCGTAGTAGCTGGTTTCAACAAAGAACGAGTCTGTGGCTGTTTTATATTGAATGCGGCCAAGAATAGAGCCGGTTTCGTTGGCATTATGCTGGCGATAGTTGTCACCTTGGTTGTAACTACCGGTGAAAAAGTAACGCCAATCTTTGTTGATCGCGCCAGACACATCACCACGACCTTCATAGGTATCAAAGCTACCGCCAGATAACTGCACGCTGCCGCCAGTATTTTCAGGGGACTTAGTGACAATATTGATCACGCCGCCCACGGCTTGATCGCCATAAAGTACACCTGCACTACCCGATAAAATTTCAATACGATCCACTTGATTAAGCGGAATGGCATTAAGGCTAGGTGCGGCGATATCGATATTATTGAGACGACGACCATCAAGTAAAATCAGCGTGTTATTAACGGCAGTGCTGGCGCTAAAACCACGCATAGCAAAGCTAGTTCCAATATTGTTATCCGAAATTTGAATACCGCTTTGACCGCGTAATACGTCGGTCAAATTAGTCGCGCCACTCATTTCAATAGCCGCAGCATCAATCACATTCACATTGGCAGCAATATTTAACGGGGTCTTATCAGAGCGGCCGATCACGACAAGATGCTCGTCAACTTTAGCTGTGCTGGTATCGTCAGCCGCCATAACGGGCGCGATAATTGAAAAACTGCAAAGGCTGCCGATCAGCAGCGCGATTTTTGTTGGATTTGTTCCCATTTTACCTTTAACTCCTGCAAGGAAAACGGGGCATTGACGCCACGATACCGTTAATTCAGTCGTAAATACTGACGGTGATTATCGCATTTTGAGATCTGCCCACCGAAATCTCAAAAACACCTTTAGGGCCGGTCTCCGGACTTAGGCTATGTTAATCCATTAAAAGTTAGATTAACGCGAGACTGACCTTTCACATTCTGACTTTCGGGTTCACTCTTGAACACACCAATCAAACGCGGTCTTCTCTCACCTTTTACCGTTGCGGGGGCAGTGCCAGAATTTCACTGGCTTCCCGATTATCTCACGACACTATCATCGTAAGCACCACAGAAGGTTGACTCAAAATTAGGTTAAAAGGGCGTACAACCTGTTAACGCCCAACAAGGCTCAGGGCATATCAGACCTGAGCGCGCGCATTATAGACGTCTATACGGATGAAAGTCCATTAATCTCAGATTAGCGAGAAAACTCACATGAGCTAGAAAACACCATCCCAGTTTTTTGCCGCAGGTTTTGGTCTGTCTTTGCTCAAAATCGCCTGACGCTGCTCAGGGGTTTCGCATTGGGCAACGGGGGTAAAATCCAGCGGTTTAATCACTAACGAGTCAGCAGGTTGCACTGGCGACTTGTCGAACATTGGCAAATTCATCGACCAAGAGACCAGCTCCCCCTTTTCGCTGATGCCAACATAACCGTCATTTGCGCCATCTAACCAAGTGAGTCGCGGAATACGTGCAATCAACTTCTCCACATTTTCACGGTTGGCGCGATAACCAACAGGCACCACTTTGCCATCGGGACGCGTAAACACAAAGGAGGCAGGCCCTCGAGTAATAACACTCCCTTCCTGCCAATATTTATCAAGAATCTCTTGGGCATAGTGAAACCCAAACATATGAGCGTAATCAGTATCGTCGGCCACTATTTGCGGCACGGCCTTATCCCGCAGTAATAAAAAGCCTGAGCCGATGCTGATAATCTCTTTTACCCCTGTGATATCGGTTTTTTGAATCCAATCGACACCACAGTTAATCCCATCGCCCCAAAAATGCGCATCCCCCGTAGGACTTAAAATCGCAAAGGCACAATTGTTTGCCGTCATACTCGCCACATCCTTTAAGGCGCTGCGGATCGAGTAAGCATCACTGCGCCAACCCCAACTCACCACAGTGCCGTCCTTTTTCAAGGCGGCATAGGTGTGTTGAAAATATTCGATCTTCGCTACATCCGTAAGCTGCGGGAGTAACTTTTTCATATTGGTCGACTCTTCAACCTGCCCCCAAATCACAGCACTGCCCTCTTTTTTGAGGGCGACAAAACTGCGACCTCTGGCAAAGATATCGACAACATCAACTAATTGATCCTGCACATGTAAGCTACTGCCGCCGTAGGGGCCATAACCCCAAGTGTGTACCTTGCCATTGGCATCAAGGGCCGCAATGGCCTCTTGATTAGCGAACAACTTGGTAATATTGGTCATGCGGTTTTGCAGGGCTTTGTCGAGGCTATATTTCCCCGCATTGCCCCAGTACACCACAGTGCCATCTTGACGTAGCGCGGCAAACCCGTCCTTAACTGGGACGATTTGCTTAACTTGCTTAAGCTGCTCCGTTACTTCCCGGCTATCACCACCAGCATAACTGTCGCCCCAAGTGATCACCTCACCAGATTGTGTTAACGCCGCAAAGGCCGAACTGTTGGTGACTACAGTCTCGACTGCGGATAAATCACAGGGAATATGGCGATACTGTGGACTCGGATTTTCCTTAAGTTGGAGCAATTTGCCGTTATCAAACTGCAATAAGGATTCCTTATCATTTTCGAACACGGTTAAGGGTTTCGGCTGACTACAAGCCGTTAATTGCAGGGCGATTAAAACTGACACGAATGCCAAAGGGCGAGGAATTGAATAAGACTGCATAACTTATTTCCTTGTCGTTGCTGAAAACGTGAGTTGCTGAATATGTTGCGCTACTTTATCCGATAATGACTCGATTATCGGCCTCAATGCGCGCTGAAAACCATGATTCATATCTAACCGAGACAATAGTGCTTGTGCATGTTTATCAGTGGTCTGCGCGCTATCAAGGCTGAGGGTTTGAAGCGCCATCGTCTGGCCAAATGCCGCTAAAATCACCGCTTGCACAGGGCTAACACTTGGCTCCGGCGCGCTACGCGTATCATCGAGCACCCATTTAACTAACCAAAGTAAATATTCGATACGGGCTGCAAGGTCGACACTGCATTTTTTTTCATCCTCCAAGCCAAAACTGAGCTCCTTGGCATAACAAAGTGCCTCCAATGCCTTGAGCTTTTCTGCCGATAATGTCAGTGCAAAAGGGAGCTGCGCAGTGCGAGTCATCAGCACAAAGGTTGCCAAGGTTCTTGCTGTTAAGGCTTGATTGCAACGGGCTAACATCGCGAGCGCTAAGTCGTGAAACCCTAATGAAATCAAGCGATAAAAGCTAATCATCACAATAGTTTCATCTATCGATTCCAGCTGTTTTTTGCTTGGTGCAGATTGCATTTGGGCAAATAAGGCAACAAAACTTGGGTATAACTCAGGGCAATGGCCAATATGGTCGGCCGCTTCCCATACCAGAATATTAGCGGCTGGGTGGCGCCTGTAGGTTTCAAGCAAATTGATAATTCCAACGTAATCTTGCTGATCCCCTAAACGCTTGAGTATTGGGATATAACGAGACTCAGCCCAGCAAATTCTTAAAGGAGTCGAACAGAAATAGCCCACCAGCAAACCCAATAATAAGCTTGCAGTACCAAAGGCAAAGTCCCACTTGGCGAGATCGCGGGTTAATTTAAGGTCTGCACTTGCACGGGTTGGTGCATCAGGAAGGTAGCTCACAGCACTTTGCGCATAATGGGGCCCTAATGCCCACGGCGTATCACCCTGCGGCGGAGCTAATTGATAAGTCGCACGGCAATCAACACCATCAAGCCCCCACTGACGAATCACCTCGCCCTCGGCGGTGTGATATTCCACTAAGCAAACCAATCTTTGGCGAGAAATGCCGTTCGAACCTCGTTCACTCCGATACTCAGTTTCAATCACCCGGCCAATGGCAACATCGCCACGCACTTCAAGCTGATTGACCAAATACCACTTTTGCCATCCTTCAGTGATAAAAAAGGCCGCAAGACTCAAGATTAAAATGGGAGGTAAGGTAAACAAGAGTACTTCGAGCCCCCCCCAACCTCGCTCGGGTGCGCTAGAGGTTAACTTACTGCGATTAATCAACACGCCAAAACGTCCTTATCATTCCATGATGCTTAAGCATTAAATGAATTTTGTTTGTGCCTACAGCGGGGCGCAATTTTAGCAGCTTATTGATAAAAATCAGAAAAAGCTCACAGTTTACTGTAAAGACACCATCACACTCATCGCCCCCCCGCTTGAACATGCTATTCTAAGCCCCCATCACCGCTGTTTAAAGGAGTAACAGTATGACTCGCCCTATTATTCTGGATTGCGATCCCGGCCATGACGACGCTATTGCGCTCATTTTAGCTCTCGCCCATCCAGAGCTGGTTCCACTGGCCGTCACCACCAGCGCCGGTAACCAAACGCCGGATAAAACGCTCAATAATGCCCTGCGGATCTTAACCTTATTAAATCGCAGTGATATTCCTGTCGCTGGCGGCGCAGTCAAGCCATTAGCTCGCGAATTAATCATTGCCGACAATGTCCATGGTGAAACCGGACTCGACGGCCCTGCATTGCCTAATCCAAGTTTTAGCCCTCAAGCCATTACCGCAGTTGAATTAATGGCGCAGCAAATTCGCCAAAGTCATCAGCCAGTAACCTTAATTCCCACAGGGCCGCTGACTAACATCGCCCTTTTACTGGCGAGTCATAGCGAGTTACACGATAAAATTGAGCGCATAGTGCTAATGGGCGGCGCAGCCGGTGTCGGTAATTGGACCCCAGCCGCCGAGTTTAATATTTTTGTCGACCCCGAAGCCGCCGATATTGTCTTTAAATCCGGTATTCCCATCACTATGTGTGGGCTCGATGTGACTCATCAGGCACAAATCATGGATGAAGACATAGAACGCATTCGCGCGATTCAAAATCCAATTGCTCAGTGTGTCGCCGAATTATTGGATTTCTTTATGATTTACCACAGAGATCCTAAATGGGGCTTTATTGGTGCGCCATTGCACGACCCCTGCACTATCGCTTGGTTGCTTAAACCTGAGCTATTTGAGGCGCAAGATTGCTGGGTAAGTATTGAAACCCAAAGTGAGTTGACTTTAGGCATGACAGTGGTCGATCGCTATCAGCTAACAGGTAAAGCCGCCAATGCGACAGTGCTGTTTGGGATCGATAGGCAAGGCTTTGTCGATTTACTGGTAGACAGTTTACGCGTCTATGATGCAACTTATCTCAATCGCAGATAAAAATGACAGTGAGTCTTCTATGAGCCAGATACTCGTTATCGGCAGTGCAAATGCCGACCATGTGATGAAATTTGAGTACCTGCCCGCTGCAGGGCAAACCTTAATGAGCCGAGATTACCGCCTCGAACAGGGCGGCAAAGGGGCCAATCAAGCCGTCGCCTGCGCGCGCTTAGCCAAATCAGGTTCACGCACTGATTTTATCTGCCATCTCGGCCAAGACAGTATCGGCGATGATATGCGTCAAAGCTGGATGAAAGATGGCATCAGCGCGGAAGGGATCCGCCAAATAGCCGGACTGAGCACTGGCACTGCCATGATTTTTATCGGTGATAACGGTGAGAATACGATTGGCGTTGCCGCAGGTGCTAACGCCAGCCTTTCACCCGATGACTTAGAAGCTCATTACGCCCTATTTGCTAATGCTGAGTACTTATTAACACAATTAGAAACGCCCGCTGCCACAGTGGCAAAGGCGCTGCAAATAGCCAAGAATCTTGGCGTGACGACTGTACTAAATCCCGCTCCAGCGACGGCACTTGGCCAAGATGTACTCAAGTGGGTAGATATTATTACCCCCAATGAAACCGAAGCAGAAGCCTTAACGGGAGTTGAGATCAACCATCTTGATGATGCACACATGGCAGCGCAACTTCTCCACCAGCAGGGAGTAAAGATTGTGGTCATCACCTTAGGTAGCCGTGGCGCATATATCAGTAGCCCAGGTTTTAATGGGCTAATACCTGCGTTTGAAGTGCAGGCCATAGACACAGTCGCCGCAGGAGATACCTTCAATGGCGCCTTAGCTGTGGGCTTAAGCGAGGGCATGTCGATTACTGCAGCCGTGGGATTTGCCAATGCAGCCAGTGCAATTACTGTCACTCGCCCAGGTGCACAACGTGCGATTCCCTATCGACAGGAGCTTTCGTACTAAAAACGTAAGAAGTTCAGAAGTAGACGCCCTGCGTTAGAACCTACAAATTATCATTTATAAATCAAACATATAAATAATAACTTCTGAGTACTTAGTTCACTCCAACTAAGTACTCACCTATGTTTACCGCTAACAATTTTGCCGCCAATAACGATGCAAGCTTTCAACCGAAAGTTGCATATACATAATTTACACGCTGATTTCATTCCCATTTAATGAAGATTGCTTATGCTGGCAGGTGCATGTCCGAGTCAAAACGGCTCGGCTACCCTTGTTCAAATAAGGAAGTACCAGATGAAAGCAAAAAGCACAGCTTTACGTAACGTGACCAGCACTAGCCTAATCGGCCTAGGATTATTATTCGCTAGCCAAGCGAGTGCCAACGAATGTGAACTGAAAATTGCCGCCACTGATGCAATGCAATTTGACACTAAAGAGCTGTCTGTACCTGCAAGCTGTAAAGAAGTGACCTTAACCTTAACCCACTCAGGCACCTTGCCAAAAGCAGCAATGGGCCATAACTGGGTATTAACTAAGGCAGCCGATATGTCAGCCGTAGCGACCGAAGGCATGAGTGCCGGTCCTGATGCAGCCTATGTCAAAGCCGGTGATACGCGCGTTATCGCACACACAGATTTAGTGGGCGGTGGCGAATCAACGTCGATCACCTTTAGCACTGCCGGTATGAGCGCTACCGAAGCCTACCAATTTTTCTGCAGCTTCCCAGGTCACTGGGCGATTATGCAAGGCAGTTTCAAGTTAAAAGCTTAAGGTGAATGGCTTAGCCTAATGTTAAGTGATAAAAACAAAAAAAGCGGATCTTAGGATCCGCTTTTACATTTCAGCCATTGCATTTAGCCGCACTAATCCATCATGGTCTTGGTTGGATGACTAATGGCGCAAAGCTCGTCATCGCATTACCGTTAGCGCCGTTCAAGTTGGGATAGTCCCCCCCTTCCTGCAAGGTGTAATACACGTCGACAAAGTCATCGTCATTGGTGAACCAAGCATCCGGCATCACACTTAAAATACCATTGGTGATTTGTGGGATCAGCGCATAACCCTGAGCTTCAGGATCGGGGATCGACTTTAAGATCTGCTCCGCTGCTTCCAACAGCTTAGTGGCCAACACTTTATAATTAGTGCCATCGTCATGCTCCATTAGGATCATGTCCGCAGCCGCCCAACGATAACGCTCCCAATGTATGATGATTTGATTCGGATAATAGGTCGTATCCGCATAATCTAAATAGGGCATTTCGACGATATCGAGCACAGGTTCTTCACGGCTCGGGTCAACCCCAGTCACTATGCCGTAAATCTCGGCTCGACCAGAAATCCACGGCTCATGGTCATCCTTCAAGGATATTTGTTTGATCACTGTGGTTGAAATCGACTTGTCTGCCACCGCCTGTGTTTGCGCACGGCTCAGTAGCGCGCCATCTTTTTTCGCCGATTGTGCTTCGGCAAATGTCGTCCGCATCACCTCTAAGCCAGCCACAAAGGCTTTTTTACTATCGATACCGACCACAAACACCGGCTGCTGCGGTAGGTTATACACATCTAATTGATGCACTTGCCCATGAATATCAAAGGCTTCAATATAATCCCACTGACTCTCGTCACCATCGGGCTCATAGGCAAATAGAGGAGACTCACCTTGCTGCCATGGGGTTAACATGGTTTCATCCGCCAGACGCACTTGCACCAGAGAATCTGCTTTGGCACTTAAGCCCTTCACTCGGCGAATCGACGCATCGGCTTTGGTGATCACATTATCATTGAGCCTATGCTGAGACAGAATGTCATCGGCATTTACTGCCAACTGATACTGGTTTATTTCAGTCTGTAAGATAGGCGCAAGCTGCGCATATTGATGGCTTAAATCTAACGCCAATGCCCGCTTAGTATTGGTTAACTGCGCTTGTGCATCCAAAGTCGAATCCTTTAGCGACGCTTGTAGTAAGCGTAACGCCTCTCCATCTAAGGCTTGGCCATAACTCAGGGTTGCCGAAGCTGACAAACACAGCAATAAACTGGATTGAAGTAGTTTCATAGGAGTTCCCTTACCTTGATAAAGTTAAACGTGCGTTCGAATTCCTTACATATGAGCACAGAGCAGCATCTAAGTAAATCAAATGATAATAGTTATCGTTAATTATTAATGGTATAGGGTACGTAATCCCGGCTAAATGCGATAAAAACAAGCTAATGACAGCATCAGTAGATCAGTCCAGCCGAACAGAGTGTATGAAGATAAACAAGGAAATAGGATGAAATGAATTGATATGCGCAGTTTCGCGAGCGACAAAAACACAAAAGGCAGATCTTAAGATCTGCCTTTTGCTGTTCATCGCCAGAGTGACGTTTCAGAACCCGTTATGCGCGCCCTAACAGTCACACTGGCTTGATAAGACAAGGTTAAACGAATGAGTGTTACTCTTCGTCGAAATCATCTTCATCAAGATCTTCGGCATCAGTAGCCGCTTCAGCCGCTAATGCTGCGGCTAATTTTGCTTTAGCTTGTTTCTCTGAACGACGTTTATTGCGCTCAGTTAACGTGCCTAAAAACACTTGTAATTCAGTTAAGCCCCAAGCTTGCGCTTCGGCTTCGGTCGCAAAGCCATCGTGGCTCTTAGATACAACTGTTTTAGTTGATGTCATGCGACGAGTGATTTCAGTTTTCCAACCGTTGTCGCCCTGTGTCACGCGAAAATCGTATTTTTTGCCCTTGCTCATTCTGCTCTATTTCCTAAATGATGCTTGTCACGTTTGTCTTATCAAGCGAACCAAACGCTCATCATAAAACAAAAGGAGCGCAGTGTACTTGATTTCGGCCCAGAAAGATCGCCCAGATGAAAATATTCATGCCAGTTTCATTGACTCGCTCAGTGGAGTCAATGCTCACATCTAAAGCAACACTGTGTATATATCCCGACCGTCCTCTGTCTATGGCAGTTTATCGCAAGCTAGCGTGCCTTAGATAATCGTCGTGCAAACGGTATATATTCTTGTTTATGTCATACAAATAGGCTTTTTCAGTCACATTAACACTTTAGAGTTTCTGATTAATATTAATAATTTACATCATTACTCATAGGTAAATCTGATGAAACTACGCCCTATTTCGTCGCTCTCACTCGGCCTGTTAATTGCCACGAGCGCTTTATTAGCCGGTTGCAATAATGACGATGATAACGCCGCAGTCACGCCACCCACCAGCAAACCTGTTCCTGCTCAAGTGGGAGAAAGACCCTTATTCCTCGTTCGTCAGATGCAAGACAGCACACTTAAAACCCGCTTAGAACAATGCACTACTGACAGTTTTTATCGCAGCGAATTTTCCATAGGTCACCGTGGCGCGCCAATGAAATTCCCTGAGCATACAAAGGAATCCTACCAAGCGGCTATCGATTCGGGCGCAGGCATAGTTGAGTGTGATGTCACCTTCACCGCCGATAAAGCTTTAGTTTGCCGCCACTCACAGTGCGATCTTGCCAGCACGACCAACATTTTAGCCATACCCGAACTTGCCAATAAATGTTCGAGCCCATTCATTCCTGCCGATCCCGCCAATGGCGTCAGCGCATCGGCAACCTGTTGCACTAGCGATATCACCCTTGCCGAATTTAAAACTCTCAAGGGTAAGATGGAAGGCAGCAATCCGAAAGCGACCACTGCGGCCGAATTCATCAATGGCACCCCAAGTTGGCGCACCGATCTCTACGCTGGCAATGGCACCTTGATGACCCACGCTGAAAGTATTGAAATGTTTAAAAAAGCCGGTGTGAAGATGACGCCTGAGCTAAAAGCGGCGAGCGTATCTATGCCCTTCGATGGCTTTACTCAGCAGGATTACGCGCAAAAAATGTTAGATGAATACACGGCGGCGGGCGTCGATGTTTCGCAAGTATTCCCCCAGTCATTTATTTTGGATGACATCAAATACTGGGTCGCCAACGCACCTGAATTTGCGAAGCAAGCCGTGTTTCTCGATGACAGATACGATTATAACAGCGCCTTTGATCCGCAGAACTCAGCAACTTGGTCACCATCAATGGCGGATTTAAAGACCCAAGGCGTCGAAATTATTGCGCCGCCACTCTGGGTATTAGTCGCCTTAGATGCGGATAAGAAAATCATTCCTTCGGAATACGCTAAGGCCGCCAAAGGCGCAGGGCTTAAGATCATCACTTGGTCGCTAGAACGTTCTGGTTTATTAAAAAATGGCGGCGGCTTTTACTATCAAAGCATTACCGAAGCGATAGATAACGAAGGCGATACCTTTGAATTACTTGATGTACTTGCGAAAGATGTCGGCGTGATTGGAGTGTTCTCCGACTGGCCCGCCACAGTGACTTACTATGCTAACTGTATGGATTTATAAGTTTTAAAACAGAAAAAAAAAATGCGTTAACGATTCATCGTTAACGCGTTTTTTGTAGCGACAATATTCTAAGCTCGCCGCAAGCGACCTCTTTAACCCGAGTTCAGGTTATTTAAACAGGTGCTGAATATTCTTTAAATCGCCCTTACCTTCGGCAATTTCTTCAGGCGTTAAACCTGTGACTTCGTGCGGGAAAACTAACCAGTCTTCAGAGGCATGAATGTAATAGTCGGGTTTTAAAGGCACTGCGGTATTTTTTGGCTTGTAATAAGGGCAAGCGATACGGATATCGGTTGGCATATTCAAGCGCATCAGTTGGCTGAGTTTTTCTTTTAATGCATGAATACTACGGCCAGAGTCAAACACGTCATCCACAATCAACAAACCGTCACTCGCGTTCGCATTTTCAACGATGTAATGCAGGCCATGAACTTTGATTTCTTTGCTTTGTTTGTCAGTGCCAATCCCATAATAAGAAGAGGTACGCACGGCAATGTGATCGGTTTCAACTTGTTTAAAATCGAAAAACTCCTGTACCGCGATACCGATTGGAGCACCGCCACGCCAAATACCCACGATAAATTGCGGACGAAAGCCACTCTCATACACTTGCGAAGCTAATAAAAATGAATCTTCCAGCAATTGCTGCGCGGTAACAAAATACTTTTCTGACATGACACAGTCCCCATCACATTGATTTTATTCTTAGGTCGTTAAAGCTTATGACCCCAGTAAGGTCTGTTCGGCGGGTAAAGGTTCCCAAAACACTAGAACAGCTTTGCCTTAGCAAGTGTAGGCAGCCGCCGAATTTTGGGAGCGAATTT
Organism: Shewanella sp. SW32; assembly: GCF_025653365.1. Classification (NCBI taxonomy): domain Bacteria; kingdom Pseudomonadati; phylum Pseudomonadota; class Gammaproteobacteria; order Alteromonadales; family Shewanellaceae; genus Shewanella; species Shewanella sp. SW32. The sequence continues at coordinate 47,584 of NZ_JAKKSJ010000027.1, forward strand.
TATACCAAAAAAATGCGATGTGCTGCAGTAATAGTAAGAACTTGCGTGACAACAGACATTTATTTTGCCTTTTAAAGCCAAAAGCAACAAAAAGGCCACCCTAAGGTGGCCGATAAACAAGCGAACAATACCGCATTAAACGATAGGCGTAATCACATGCTCGCCTACTTTTGTCTTAGCACTATAACCACGGGCCGTTGCGACTTGGAAATCCTTCGACAAAATGGTATCCACATAATGCCAGTCGCTGCGCACCTCATCAGCGGTAAAGGTGAGCGTCATAAAGCCTCGGTCTTTTAAGTTAGCGTACTTAAGATCTGGCACTAACTCGACAATTGCCGCCTCGGTCGCGGGGATCTGTTCCGCAGGGAGATTCAAATAATATTCAAGGCCTGGCGATGATACTGAGCTAGTCGCAAACTCCACCCCAACGGTATCGCCATTCACGTCTTTAAGCTCGTTAGCCCATGCATTATGGGTGTCACCCGCGATCACAACTAGGTTAAGATTTTTCGATTTAGCCGTACCTAAAATCACTTCACGCTCATAGGCGTAACCGTCCCAAGCATCTAAGTTATATGGAATGGCTGGCAATTTCAGCAGTGCAATAACTTCTGGGGTTAATAGGGCTTGATTAGCTTGAAGATATTGCAGCTCTTGGGCAGTAAGTGTGGGATCATTTGCCGCCGCACGGGCCGCTAACTTAGCTAAAGCCCCTAACATGGCAAATTGGGGAATGCTCATCTGCTGAGTGGCAATCGCCGCCGGCAATGACATCTTACCCATTAATACCTGCTGTCCCAGTACTTGCCACTTGCCTGTCGATTGTAGCAATGTGCCCTGCAGCCATAATAATTGCGTCAGCCCCAGCATAGTGCGAGTGGTCGAAGTGACATCAGCAAGGAAACGCTCTCCAGCAAACGAGCCCGTGGTAGGATCCATATAATCGGCATAATCGAGCTGTTTATCACGGGCTAATACGCGAGTATCCAGCATATGCAGATCGACGAGATTGCCGTAACTGAAGCTGCGGTAAATCTCTTCATGATTCCCTTCACGCCATGGGCGAATCGGCAACCACTCGAAATAAGCTTGTAGTGCCGCTTCTTTACGAACGGCAAAATCCCCTTCGCCTTCGTTGTGATTCTCGGCACTATCACGCCAAGTATCATTGGCCACTTCATGATCATCCCACACTGTGATAAAAGGCACTTTCGCGTGTAACTTTTGCAGACTCGCATCGGTATGGTACTGACCATGGCGAGTGCGGTAATCACTCAACGTCAGCAACTCATTGGCGGGTAACACTTCACGCCCCAATTCGGCAGCATGCTCACTGGCATAACCACCGCGGGCATATTCATAGATGTAATCGCCTAAATGCACAACAGCATCTAAATCATCCTGCGCCGCCGCTAACTCATAGACGTTAAAATAACCGGCAGGAAAGTTAGCACAGGACATCACGGCTAATTTGACTGAGCTAACGTCACCCTCAGGCAGAGTGCGGGTTTTACCCACAACTGAGGTTTTATCACCCGTCATAAAGCGATAAAAGTAGGTTTGCCCGGCACGTAAACCACGGGCATCAATCTTAACCGTGTAGTCACGGCTCGCATTAGTGACAGTCTCACCTGTGGTCACTAATTGACTAAAGGCCGCATCGCTTGCCACTTGCCAACTCACTTTTACATCGCCCTCAGACTCAGGCGTGACACGGGTCCAGAGGATCACGGCATCGACTGCCGGATCGCCACTGGCAATTCCATGTAAAAATTGCGCGGGTACAGAATTATCATCATTACTATCACTACAGCCCATCAAGCCGTAAGAGATCACAGCAACACCAACACCTTTGGCCGACATAGCCAAAAAATCACGACGAGTTACGGTACGATTCATTATTATTCCTTGTTAGATAAGGCTTCACTGGTATGAGGTCTAATAAGACCACGATTGTGAGATATCACTGTTACATATTTGTGACATCTTTGTCAGCCTTTTATGATATCTATCAATTCAAACACTTATACTGGATAGCGTACTTTATTTGTGCAGGACTGGCGTAGCTTACAGAGAAGCTGCTAACATCGGTGCAGGCTAACGCAGCGTGTGAAATGCACGCCAGAGAATGGCAAGAAAAGGAATTTATACAATGAAAGTCAGCGATATTATGAGTGATCAAGTCATTTGCATCAGCGATGGCGCCAGTTTGAAAGATGCCCACCATCTGATGCAAACCCGTGGCGTACGCCACTTACCTGTGATTTCTGAAATTGATGGCACCCTCGTTGGCGTACTCACCCATAAAAAGATGATCGCCAGCGTGATGACTATGTTGAACAAGTACGGCCAAGGCGCGCTCGAGCGCAAGGAACGATACACGCCGATCACAACTGTGATGGATAAAGACTATCAGCATCTCACCGCCGACGAGCCTTTAACTGTGGTGGTGGAATATTTTATCGAGAACAAACTTGGTTGCCTGCCCGTCGTCGATGTCGATAAAAAGGTACTCGGTATCGTCACTTCATCGGACTTTATCAAGCTGTGCCGTACCCTGCTGCAACAGCAAGCGTAACGTTTTACGCTCCCTTTCTGCCATGTCAGCCTTTTGCTACGCAAGGCTGACGCTGTCTTTTTTATAAACTGTGTTTTCTATAAAAAGAAAGGATTCCCTTGGCTAAATTACTCTCACAAGAACAATTTATTCGCGCCTATGAATGCACAGAATTAGGCTGTATTGCCAATCAACAACTACTCGCCAAATTACTCGCCGATCCCGATTATGACGCTTTACATGAATACAGCGCCTACTTTGGCAAAGCGGCGGCGCAAATCACCTGTATCAGTGACTTACAAAGTATGGAGGAATTGCATTTTGTCGCGGGGAACTTGAATTGGGACGATCATGACCCAAACATGGTCAGGGCGATTATCGAACATCCACTGTGTGACGCGGGTACCGCCTTATTACTTTACTGGTACGGACAAGGCTTTTATTACTCCACGCCGGAGACGCTCGACACACCTTTTGGACAGCTATTCAAAACCATAACCGATAGATTTGTTACGCGCGGCTATGCCAGTTATAAAATCCATTTTGACCCGATTAAAGAATGTTTTATGCCCTCATTAGAAGACGTTCTTACTAGAGGATGCCAAATTCCAGGGGCTATTTTTGCCCCCTACAGCACCATGGAAATCGAAACCTATGAAGGGCACCCAAGGTATCTACAATTTAAAAATGAACTACTGCAATCGGGCAAATGGGGCAACCAATAAGCATTGACCTTTTGATATCAGAATAGTTTAAGCTGGGGTTACTGGCGGAATACGCGTAAAACGCTGCCAGCGACCCGAGCGCCAACGGTGCACCATAATCAATCCACGCACCCACTCATCTGCCGCAACGGCAAGCCATGCCGCAAGCACGCCATAACCTAAATGCAAGCCAAAGAACCAAGCCAATAACACGCCAATGCCCCACATACTAAAGAGACCAATCCGCACGGGGAATGCCACATCACCCGCGCCCTTGAGCGCCGAGATAATCACCAGATTAAACACTCGCCCTGTTTCAAGCGCGATAGAACCCGCAAGCAATAACGCTGTTAGTTGGATGACTTCTTCGTTTTCACTCAACCAGCCGACAATAACGAATCGCTGCCAGTAGAAGACTAATACTATGGTCAGTGAAGCGATAAAGCCCACCAAACAGTAACGCTGCACCCGAGTGGTGATTTCATCGAACCATTGTTTACCCACATAATATCCAGTCTGGATTTGCGTCGCCTGCCCGAGTGCGACTGCAAAACAATAGATAAAACGGCTAATGTTCAAGCCATAGGTGTAGGCCGTGAGCGATAAAGTGCCCATCTGGCTGATAAAGTAGATGATGGTCATCTGAGCCACATTGTAAGACAGCATCTCGCCAGCATTGAGCAGGCCAATACGCATCACACTCCAATAAGTGCTGCGCGGTAAAAGCTTAAGTCGTTGCAGTGGCAGCGGAATTTGCTTATGCCGGATCACCATCAACATGATACACGCACCGATGATCTGGCTGGTCACTGTCGATATCGCCACCCCTGTTACCCCATAAACAGGCAAGTCAAAGGGAGAATACAGGGCAATATAATTACCGATCACGTTTATTAAGCCCGTACTCGAGGTGACTAACATGGCCGAGCGGGTAAAACCGTAACTACGCAAAATAGCGGCGAAGGCAATGTTCATCACTAGCCCTATGCTCAAGCTGCCGCAAATCACTAAATAGTCATATCCAAAACCAGCCACATCGTGCTCAAGCGCAAATAAGCCGATAATACCCTTAGCACCAAAGAACATAGATGCGCCCATGACCAAGGCTAATACCAAACTCAATACGACACTCGCCACCCCGATATCGACAGCCTGCTGCGGTTGGCCGGCCCCATTGCTTTGGCTAATCAAAATACTTGCGCCCGTACTCACCATCATGGACATGACCATCATGAAGAACATCAGTTGAGTCGTGAGTCCCACCGCGGCAACCGCATTATCGGAATAATGGCTCAGCATAAAGATATCGCTGATCCCAAGCAGAGATTGCAGCAAGGTCTCGATAAAAATCGGCCACGTCAGGGCAACTATGCCCATGCGCTGTTGCAATGTTTTGGGTGCTTTTGCCACGAAAGATTCCTGCAAATAGAGAACGAATAACGAGTGTGATCGCTGGCTCAATGTGTCGCTCAAACAGCATCTTGGCAACCTATATTTTAGCCAAGAGACTGAAACCCACTTTCACAAATAGACATCAAAGTGCTATCGAACGCACAATCAGGCGGACATTTAAGCGCATTAAGCCTGACAGTCAATTAAGTTGGTAATTTTCTTACAAGACACCCTACAACTCAATCTGTAATAGTGAAAAAGATGCCGACTGCAACCGTATTCATTACTGAGTTAATACCAAAGTTAATTTCCGCAATCATGATAAAGCTCATGGCTGAGTGTGAATCTAGGCTACCAATTCAATTAAGCTGCCGATAAACTCAGCCCATTGCAGAACAGCCGAGCGCACTAAAAATTGAGGGAGTATTAAATGAGCCAACTCTATTTAGAAGAGGGAATTAAACAATTGGTTAGCGAGTTTATCGCGGCGGGTTGCCCATCGGTGCGAGAGCAAACAATTGAGCAACGTAGACAAGGTTATATTGCCAGCACTGTACTCGCAGGTGAGCCTGAAGAGGTGTTCGAAGTGCGTGCAATTTCCATCGATGGCACAGAATTAACTCTGTTCAAACCCTCGGCGGCAAACAATTTACCTATCGTCATTTACTACCATGGTGGCTGTTTTGTCAGTGGCGGCGTTGAAACCCATAATCAACAACTGCGAAAACTCGCCAATGATTCTGGCGCACTGGTGATCGCCGTTCGCTATCGCCTCGCCCCAGAACATGTTTATCCCGCTGCCCACGACGATGCCTGCCATGCCGCAGAAGTCATCTATCAACATTGTCACCAATGGGGCGGTGATAACACTAAGATCACCCTAATGGGCGACAGCGCCGGCGGCCATTTAGCCCTAGTCACTTGCCTGCGTTTAAAAGCCAAAGGGCAATGGTTGCCACAGAAACAAGTGCTTATCTATCCTATGCTCGATGCCACCGCGAAGAGCCAAAGCTATAGCGACAATGGCGAGAAATACATCATCACCCGCGACACCTTGCTAACAGGTTTCGATCTGTATTTAGATTGGCACCCCAGAACCGATGGCGAAGCCAGTCCACTACGCCGTGATGACTTAGCAGGCTTACCCGAAACCCATATCATCACCGCCGAATTCGATCCACTCGTCGATGAAGGTGAACAGCTATTTAGGAATCTATTAGAGGCTGGCGTAAATACCCACTGCCGTCGTTATCTTGGCGTCATCCATGGCTTCTTCCAACTCTCGGGCGTGAGCCGTTCCGCTCGGGATGCCATGGTGCAGGTGACTAATATAGTGAAGACAGCCTAACGTCATACTTGATGATTAATTCATTCATAAAAAAGGCTTTCTATCAAGATAGAAAGCCTTTTTTAACCGTTTGATATTTAAATTTAAACGGTTTTCTTTCGATACGCCAAGAACAACAAGACTATACCTACGGCTAAAAACGGTAAGCTCAGAAGTTGTCCCGCACTTAAGAAAGTTTCAGAGTAAGCCGCTTGGCTAACTTTAATCGACTCAATCGCAATTCGCGCACTAAACACCGATACCAGAAACAGGCCGAAAATAGCCCCATGTCTTTGTTTAATCTGCGTGTATTGATACAAAGCATACAGACCAATAAAGATAGCTAAATAAGCGAAAGCCTCATAGAGCTGTGCTGGATGTCTTGGCAACATGTCGACACGGGCAAATATAATACCCCAAGGTTGAGTCGTAGGATCGCCTAAAATTTCTGAGTTGGCGAAGTTTGCCATACGCACAAAAAAGCCAAAAATGGCGGTGGCGATCGCGAGTCTGTCCAACAAAAACAGAAATGGTAGCTTCACTTTACGTTGGTAATAATACAAGGCCAGAATCGCGCCTAAACCACCACCGTGGCTGGCGAGTCCGCCTTCCCAAATCGCCAAGATCTTAAGCGGATGAGCAAAGTAATAAGTCGGATCGTAGAACATACAATGGGCCAAACGCGCACCCACAATAATGCCAACCACACAATAAATCAGTAAATTATCAAGGGACTCAAGATCGAGATTTTCCTTGATATAAATCCGCTTCATCACCTGAAAACCAGCAGTAATAGCAACAGCAAATAGGACTCCATACCAATGTATTTTTAGTCCCATAAACGAGATTAATACAGGATCGAGCTCCCACACTAAGTGTTCCAAATTCAATTACTCCATAACACTTGGTACATAGAGGTACGCCAAAAAGCATGTTTTACGTGGTTAAACGCCAATAGACAAGCCTTGTCGCGGGGATATCTTACTATTGAGTCAAATTTAATGACTCAGAGCGACCTTGGTTTTGCCGAATGAGGCAATGTCAACCAAGTTACCATTTAACGAATCAACTGGCTAAATTTAACTGACTTTAGCGATTCCCTACCTGCTCAGACGTTGGATGATGTCACTATGCTGTGGATATTGGGCTAACAAAGTTTGTTGGCTAAACAGCTCAAAATCATCAAAGGTAAAACCGGGCGATACCATACAGCCCACTAATGAAAAACCATCTTGATTCATGGCTGAACCAAAGATACAGCCCTTAGGGACTAAAAACTGTGGCCGCTCGCCCGCAGCTAAATTAAGCCCTAATTGCGCCGTCGTTAGCACCCCATCAGGATCAATCATGTAAATCGTCAGCGATTGCCCCGCATGGAAATACCACATTTCATCAGCTGTCAGACGATGGAAATGGGAAACCTCTCCTGTACGCAGCAAAAAATAGATACTGCTCCATAATGCCCGAGTCTGATCAAATGCCGTTTCTGAACGATAGGATGAGCGGTAATAACCGCCCTCAACATGCTGCTCTAGCGCTAAATGTTCAATAAAATCATCTGCAGTATGCATTATAAATCCCTGTGTAAAATTAAAACCACAATTAAGGCCCTAGATTCTACTCGAAAATCATCTGTCCACTAAGCACCGCAATGAAGCTTTTTGAACATAAGCACAAACGCTAAAGTTCAAGACATCACGACTGACTCGATACGATCGCAGGGCTTAGGTTTTAAGCCTCAACAGGGATACAACTCTGCGCCATCGAACGCTCTGATGCCTTGGTAAAATCGCGACGACAAATAAATTGTACGGCATATTGTTATGGTTTGTTGTTACCCACAAAAGCGGCTAAATTGTAATGAGTTCGCAGGATGCATTCGCGGCTAAAGCGCCAAAGAGTAGTTTATCTATGATAACTTGGACACGCGGACTTAAGGTTGGGTGATTTTCCACAGGGATTTTAATCGATGATCAAAATAGAAGAAATGGCTTTAGTCCTTGATGCACTTCCTGATCCTACTTTTGTTCTGTCAAAAAGTGGTAAATACATTGCCGTCTTCGGTGGTAAAGATGACCGTTATTACCACGATGGTAGTGGACTAATCGGCTTGTATCTTAGCGATGTGTTAAAGGCTGATAAACTCAAATACTTTTTACAGGTTATCGAAAGTGCATTAACCAGCCGAAAATTACTGATCGAAGAATATGAATTGAGCAATAAAGATGTCAAAGGCTTACCCGATATAGGTCCTGAACAACCCATTTGGTTTGAGGGACGCATTCAAGCACTAGACTTTCTGGTTGATAATGAGCCTGTGGTGCTTTGGGTCGCCAGTAATATTTCCAAGCGGCATGAGCTTGAACTGCAACTACGTCAGCTAAGCGATACCGATCAGCTGACAGGGCTGTATAACCGTCGCCGCTTAGAACGTGATTTAACCTTCCAATTCGATATATTTCAGCGCCACCGTATTCCCACCTCAATCTTGATCCTCGATTTAGACCACTTAAAGTCCATCAATGATCAGTTGGGTCATTATGCTGGCGATCAAATCATCATCGCAGTTGCCGAAACCTGCCGAACTCAATTTAGAAAAACCGATAGCGCGTATCGTTTTGGTGGCGATGAATTTGTGATTGCCCTACCTGGGGTAGAGCATTCACAAGCGGTTGAATTTGCAGAATACCTCTGCGATTGCTTTTACACTGAACTGCAAAAATATGCGGTCAATGGCTTGTTTGCCACCGTAAGCATTGGAGTCGCTTCTATCGAACCATTGGATAAGTCCTATGAAGAAACGCTTAAGCGGGCCGATGCAGCCTTGTATCAAGCTAAACGTAACGGTAAAAATCGAGTTATATCAAATACAGCCTGAGCGGACTGAACATTTCAAACCACACATAGCAATAATAAGCGTCCTTAATAAGTGATAGCCACAAGTGCTCATAAGAAGCGCGAACCAAAAGAGCAACAAACAAAAAAGCGAACCAAAGGGTTCGCTTTTAAACACATTAAGCTAATGCCAACTAACAGAATTAATTAAGGTTTTTCGCAGCTTTACGGGCTTGATGCAGCTTCTTATAGCTTTCAATCAATCTTAAATGCGGCTCAATACCTTCGAGCTGCATGCTAGTCTTAGTTAAACCATAAAAACGCACTTTACCTGTGACTGAGCCAACGACGTTGTCCATCACTTCTTTACCGAACATACGGTTGAAGTTATGGATAAAATCATCAAGTTCTAACTCTTCATCTAAGGTCACTTCCAGCACAGCATTCATGGCTTGGTAAAACAGGCCACGTTTAACGGTATTGTCGTTAAACTGTAGGAACTCACCGACCAGCTCAATCGCGTCTTCGTGTGCACCGAGTGCCAAATAAATCAGGATCTTAAGCTCAATAATCGTCAGTTTTCCCCACACAGTATTTTCATCAAATACAATGCCGATTAAGGTGCGAATATCCGTGTAGTTATCGAGTTGGCTTTCTTCTAAACGGTTGACCAAATTAGCCAATTGCTTAGTGCTTAACGAATGCAGATTTAAGATATCTTCACGGTACGCCAGCGCCTTGTTGGTGTTATCCCAAATCAAGTCATCAACTGGATAAATCTCAGAATAATCAGGAACTAAAATACGGCACGCCGATGCGCCTAAATCGGTAAACTCGGCGATATACACCTCTTTACCTAACGCTTCTAAGATCCCAAACAGGCCGTCAGCTTCTTCTTCGCTAGTGCCAGAAAAATCCCATTCGCAGAATTCATAATCAAATTTACTGCTAAAGAAGCGCCATGAAATCACTCCTGTTGAATCAATAAAGTGCTCAACAAAGTTTTCTGGCTCGCTAACCGCCATGCTGTTAAAGGTCAGTTTTGGCACATCATTTAAGCCTTCGAAGCTACGGCCTTGCAGCAATTCAGTTAAGCTACGCTCTAACGCCACTTCAAAGCTTGGGTGCGCGCCAAAGGAGGCAAATACGCCGCCAGTTTTCGGGTTCATCAGGGTGACGCACATCACAGGGAACTGGCCGCCGAGTGAGGCATCTTTGACCACAACCGGGAAGCCTTGATCTTCTAAGCCGTTAATGCCCGCGAGGATGCTTGGGTACTTTTCTAGTACAGACATAGGCACATCGGGCAGGACAATTTCTTGCTCAATGATTTGGCGTTTTACAGCACGCTCAAAAATCTCTGACAAGCACTGCACATGCGCTTCTTGCAGGTTATTACCCGCACTCATACCATTGCTTAAGAACAGGTTTTCAATCAGGTTCGACGGGAAGTAAACCGTTTCACCGTCAGATTTACGGGTGTAAGGAATCGCACAGATACCGCGCTTAATATTACCTGAGTTAGTATCAATCAAGTGCGAACCGCACAGCTCGTCATCTGGGTTATAAATCTCTAAGCAATAGTCATCCAAAATACCCGCTGGCAGCGCATCGTCTTCTTCTAACGCAAACCACTTTTCATTGGGATAATGCACAAATTCGCTATTGGCGATTTCAGTCCCAAAAAATTGATCATTATAGAAAAAATTGTTATTCAGACGCTCAATAAACTCGCCGAGTGCCGAGCACAGCGCGCTTTCTTTGGTCGCGCCTTTACCATTGGTGAAACACATTGGCGAAGCCGCATCACGAATGTGTAGTGACCACACGTTCGGCACGATATTGCGCCATGATGAGATCTCTATCTTCATTCCAAGATCGGCGAGCATGCCCGTCATATTGGCAATGGTTTGCTCCAGCGGCAGATCTTTACCCAGAATAAAGGTGCTCGATGCACCATTAGGCTGACCCATTAACATGGCATTGGCGTCTGAATCTAGGTTCTCAACGGTTTCAATTTTAAATTCTGGGCCAGTTTGCACCACTTTTTTAACGGTACAACGGTCAATCGAGCGCAAAATACCTTCGCGATCTTTCCCCGAAATATCATCGGGTAACTCAACTTGAATTTGGAAAATCTGGTTGTAGCGATCTTCTGGATCGACAATATTGTTCTGCGACAATCTAATGTTATCCGTTGGAATATCACGGGCTTTGCAATATACCTTCACGAAATAGGCCGCACACAGGGCTGACGATGCTAAGAAATAGTCAAACGGACTAGGCGCAGAACCATCACCTTTGTAGCGGATTGGCTGATCGGCGGTCACGGTAAAATCATCAAACTTGGCTTCAAGTCTAAGATTGTCGAGAAAATTAACTTTGATTTCCATTGAATATGATTTCCACTAAATATGCGAGTCTGTAGCAGCCCATCGACCAAGTCGCGTCATTGGTAATGAGTCATTAAGGGGGAATTATCGGTGTTTTTGGCCCATTAGTCTTGGGTTAATTATGTTAAAAACCATAATCAGGCCATTTGCGGCAGAGCTTGGTGGGTTGAATAGCAGGGTTAAGCGAGTACTTAGATTGAGTATCAAGAAGGCGAGGAAACCAATGAGTCGCAGAGTAACACTCTGTGCAAAAACACATTATGGATGTTTTTCAGTTTCGCGCTTAACCAACAGGAAGGTTAAATACATCTTAGTCGGTAATGACAAGGCCATGCCAAAGGCAACACACATGGCACTGAGAATAATCCCCTGCACACCCATCGCTTCAACGGTGTCATTAAAGTTATGCAGATAAATCCCCAGCGCAATAAGACAAATACCCACACTAATGCAGATTTTCAGCGTTAGGATCAACTTTTCATTTGTCACAACCCTGCCCTTACTATTTGCCACTATCTGCACCGGCTGCACCAGCTGCACCAGCTCTAGCTAATTTTGCATCAACTTTAGCTAATATAGTGAACTCATTGGGCCCATATAGTGTTGATAAAGATCAAAAGAAAGGCCTAGATTCACAGCATAGTTAACGATTTTGGAATAAATCAACAGCGCGCATTTTATCGATTTCCATTAAATTTTTGTTAACTTAAGCACTTAAGAATGCGGGAAATTAGCTATACTGCCCTGCAATAAAAGAGATGTTCATCATGGAGTCGTCAAGCATGCCTAATTTCAGCCTACGTAATAAATTACTGCTGTTGTCGTTATTCCCTTTAATTTTTACTTTGTTCGTACTCATGACCGTTTCTTACTATGTCGAAAAAGACGCCCTTGCAGATGAAGTGACGACCTTTAGAACTAAGCTCATCGGTGAACGTAAAACACAAATAAAAGAAGCCACCGAAATTGCCGCAGGAATAGTGCAGTATCAGTTGTCTTTAAAAGAAAATGGCAATGTAAACCAAGCGCTCCGTGATATCCGTTTTGGCAGTTCTGGTTACTTCTTTATTTACGACTCCCAGGGTAAAAACCTGTTCCATGCCGTCATGCCCAACCTCGAAGGGCAAAATAAAATTGATATGACAGATCCCCGCGGCACTAAAATCATTGTCGGTTTACTCGATGCCGCTAAAAAAGGGGACGGTAACTTCTCGTTCTACTTTCAAAAACCCAATACAAATGAGCAAATTGAAAAAATCGGTTACTCCATGATGATCCCTGGCACTGACTGGATGCTAGGCACGGGAGTCTATATCGATGATATCGACACTGTCGTTGAGGATTATCGTGCGACGGTCACTGAGCAGATGATCGAAAAATCCTATGCCATTCTGTTAATTGCGCTGCTACTCGCCGCGATTACTACCGTTGTTATTCTGATCACCGCCCAACGTATGGTCGCGCCAATTAAAAATATGGCGGACAATTTAAACGACATTGCCAAAGGCGAAGGCGATTTAACCAAACGTCTTATTGTGAAAGGTGAAGATGAAATTGCACAATTAGGTCAATCCTTTAACCTGTTTGTCGATAAACTCCAAACCATCATAGGCGATGTGGCAAACGCGACGGCTAAAGTTAAAACCGCCGCCAACGCGATTCACGATCAAACCAAAGTCATGTCGAGCCAACTCATCAGCCATAACAATGAAACTGATCAAGTGGTTACCGCTATTACTGAAATGTCAGCCACCGCCAGCGAAGTAGCGCAAAATACCACGCAAGTGGCTGAAGCGACTCACGCTGCCACTGGCGATGTAGCCAATGCCCAGCGCTGCGTCGATGCTTCTTTAGAAGAAATTTCGGCACTCATGGCGCAAATCAACAATGCGGCGGGCAGTATTCAATCCTTGAGCGAACAGTCTAAAAAAATCAACAACGTGCTGTCAGTGATTGGCGGTATTGCTGAGCAAACTAACCTATTGGCATTAAATGCAGCCATCGAAGCGGCCCGCGCCGGAGAACAGGGCCGAGGCTTTGCCGTGGTGGCCGATGAAGTGCGTAACTTAGCGAGCCGAACGCAATCAAGCACTTTAGAAATCAATGAGATGCTAACTGAACTGCACAAGCTTGTCGCACTGGCAGTAAAAACGATGGAAGAAAGTCAGCAAAGCTGCGTGCGCTCGGTAGACTCTTCCCGTGCAATTTCTGAAAGCCTTGGTTCAGTGACATCGGCGGTCACGGCAATTAACGACATGAGCACCCAAATTGCGACGGCGGCCACGGAACAAAGCTCTGTGACCGAAGAAATCAACCGTAATGTGTTCGCCATCCAAGAGATAGTGAATGAGTTACTCCATTCCAGCGAAGATGCTGCCAGAGTCAGCCAAACCGTGTCGCAGGAAGGAATTAACTTAGGTAAGCTCGTCGGTCAGTTTAAGATTTAAAATATTTTCAATGGGTTGTAAGCTAAATAAGACATAGCAACCCATTAGTTTGCTGCAAATGTAAGATAAGGTCTCAGCCTTGCTGAGGCCGATGGCAGTGGAATTGAAGGATTGTGAGATTGTGAGATTTTTAATTTCAAAAAGTAAAACTTAAATCCCAATGCCTACGTATATAAGCCAAAATACCCAATCCAATAGAAATGGCCATGTTCTCAATATTTAAGAAAAATCCCTTAAAAAAATTAACTCAGCAATATAACGCCAAGCTTGAACAAGCTATGCATGCCCAGAGAAAAGGCGATATTAGATCCTACTCAATGCTGACCGCTGAAGCCGAGCAAATCGAAAATCAAATAAAAGTGTTAGAAACAACAAGCCATAAATAAACCTTCAAAGCAAAAACACTCAGCAGACAAACTACCAAGAGTCAGCTTGAAAACGTGCCAATCTGGCCTCTGTGATAGTGCATTGGGTCTGTTGCATCAACTCACCTAAGGTAATCGCAGGATTGTCTGTGATAAGCCGAATCAGCTTAGCGTCTAATGGTTCAAGTTTGTCCGCATGTTGCAGCAAGGCTGACTCAAGCTTTTGAATAAGATAACGAAATGCTCCATCGGCCATCAGTAGCTGCTCGGCTTGTAAATGGGCGGTGCAGGATTGGATCTTGATCGCCGCGCCAACAATACACCAATTCCTTGAACGCCGCACACGCTTAAGCTCGCAATCATATTGGGTTGCAATCACTTGAGCTTGTTTAACCGCCTCCCGTCCAATTCGATGAATCAGCGAGGGCAGCGAGATACTAATGTCGTCGTTCATAACGCTTGGTTAATCGCCGCTCTTTTTATGCCTGCATGGGTAAAAGCCTGCTCGACTTTACATTCAAATACAAAAATTCAATGCGCGGCAGTGTACTCTGCCTCACTTTATTCTAAAAGCTCCACCCTCTGCCGGATAAGATTTGATGCGATTATGCTTTTACTCTTTAACCCACATATTTTGAGTGAGTTTCGCACCAAGTTTGTAGCTTATGTTGTAAATCGCGCAGCTTCTTTGGGTAATGGCTCTGCTTGGCATAAACCATATACAACTCATGTGGATAGCATTGCCATTGGGGAACGAGCAAAGTGAGTTTGTGCTGAGCGATATCCTCCTCTACCAAATAATAAGGCAGGCTAGCGATACCTGCACCACTCAAAGTAAGAAGATGTGTAGTGGCATAGTTTGAACTATACAGTGCAGGCTCAAAAGTGAGCGTGAGACAGTCCCCTGCGAGCGGTTCAAACACCCACTGAGTTTCACCCGAAGACAATAGACGATAATGGCGTAAATCATCAGGGTGACGAACCTCTGCTGCGGCGGGATATGCGGGTGCAACCACTAAGACATGGCGAATTCTGCCAAGATATCTGGCGATAAGATTATCGCTGTGCGCAATGCTTGTTCTTAAGGCGAGATCAAACTTGCCGAACTCAACATCTTGAATATTCTGCTCAAAACACAGTTCGAGTTTCACTTGAGGATACGCAGCAATAAACTGAAGCAGCATAGGACTCAGCAATTTTTTGCCCAGTTCCGTTGGAGCGGTGAATTTTAAAGTGCCACAGGAGTCCTGCATTAAATCCTGCACTAAACGTCCAGCTTCATTGGCTAGCCTCTCGATTTCGCAGGCTTTACCATATAACGCTTGCCCTGCTTCGGTCATTGATACTCGCCGAGTGGTTCGGTGGAGTAATTGACAACCCATTTCATCTTCAAGGGATTTAACATGCCGCGACACTAAGCCTTTAGAAGCGCCGAGTTGTTCAGACGCAGCGCTAAAACTGTGCATTTTGGCAACCAGCATAAATGACTGCAGATGAGTGAGATTCATCAATTAAACCCATTAACGAAACAATGTGGTGATTATATGCGCTTTTTCTATTTAATTAACCAGACTATCCTCAATTCGTATTCAATTTAGGAGCATGTCATGAAAATAGTCGTAGTGGGTGCATCAGGCACAATCGGACAAGCCATAGTCCGCTTATTCCATTCAACTCAGCATGAAGTTATTCAGGTAGGGCGAACAACGGGGGATGTCCTGATAGACATTCGGGATGAACATTCACTCCATCAAGGGCTAGAAAAAATCGGTAAAGTCGATGCAATGATTTCGGCCATGGGTGATGTCGTATTTAAACCCTTCAACGCTATGACTCAAGCAGACTGGTATACAGGGCTCCAAAGTAAGTTATTGGGGCAAATACAGTTAGTGCAAATAGGTAGCCAATACCTCAACGCTGGGGGGAGTTTTACACTGACCAGTGGCATTATTGCCGATGTCCCAGTAAAAGATGGCATCAGTGCAGCCACAATCAATGGCGCACTTGAGCATTTTGTTACCGCCGTCGCGGGTGAATTACCTGCGCAGCAGCGGATAAACATTGTCAGCCCAACGGTATTAAGCGAGTCATTAGCGAGCTATCAGGACTATTTCCCCGGTTTTAGTGCAATCAATGCCGACACATTAGCCAAGGTTTATTTGCGCTCAGTCATGGGCAGAGAAAACGGCCGAGTGCTGAAAGCCTTTTCCAGCTGCGGCGCAGTGTTGCCCTAACAGCAGTGTCCTAACAGCAGTGCCCTAACAGGACAACCTAACCTTGTAACGCAAGGCGCGTAATCAGTCACAGTTAAAGTCTTGAGCGTTGCGCTGGGATTGCCTACAATAGCGCACGCTTTTTCACTATAGACAATGACAGATCACGACCATGACCGACACAACATCATTACCTGCTTTACCGGATCGCCTTTCCGTTAACCCACGCAGCCCACACCATGTGGCAGAAATTTTCGAGCACGATATCGGTATTAAGCTCAACGGCAAAGAGCGTTTTGATGTCGAAGAATATTGCATCAGTGAAGGTTGGGTAAAAGTGCCAAGCAAATCCTTAGACCGTCGCGGCCAACC
This sequence comes from Shewanella sp. SW32, assembly GCF_025653365.1. Classification (NCBI taxonomy): domain Bacteria; kingdom Pseudomonadati; phylum Pseudomonadota; class Gammaproteobacteria; order Alteromonadales; family Shewanellaceae; genus Shewanella; species Shewanella sp. SW32. The sequence continues at coordinate 64,192 of NZ_JAKKSJ010000027.1, forward strand.
TCTTTTGCTCACAGTAAAAGGCACAGTTGAAGCCTTTTATCGTTAAGCTTTAGCGCAAAGAGCTGGATCATAAAAACGGCCAATCTAATTGGCCGTTTTTGTTTGCCCAGCAGCAAATGATACTAATTCAATACTACTTGCTGAAACTGCACCAGTGCAGTGAACGACTATTCGGAACAGCTATCTAGTCGGTTTTTGGCGAAATGGATTAAATCAAATAGCATTATGCATGCCTACTTATTTGAATATCATCAAGTTTATTTGGGGATTCGCTAGAGAAAAGCGTTAGAGAGAGAGGAGAAATAGTTGATGTCTCGGTAACTCCAATATATAAAGGTCCTTCCAGAATACCGGCAGGTATAACAGTGAATGCTCAAGGTAGTGGTGGTTTCTTTGAAAGCATTGCTCTTCTTAATCCTCGTGGAATGTAGATCATGACCCTATCTGTATTAAATAGCATTTTAGTTCCCCCTAACATCCCTAATGAATCAGGGATTGGTAAAGTTTGGCCTTCTATAGATGAAGGTCTTAGTTTTCCCAGGGATTACATTGCGTTTATTAATCGTTATGGCACAGGAAGAATTGCCGATTTTATAGCGATATTCAATCCATTTACTACAAATTATGACCTTGATTTTTTTGAGCAGAAGAAATCAATCATTGAGGATTTCAATTACCTTAATAATGAAGACCCCGAGTATTTTAAATATAACCTCTATCCAGAAATTAATGGCCTTTTACCAATAGGCGTAACGGATAATGGTGATTGCATATTTTGGGTTGTTTCCGATCTAAAAGACAGTCAGACATGGGGCACTGCAATAATCGCATCTAGATCGCCAGATGTAGAATATTTTGATGAAAATATAACCTCTTTATTGACTGGTTTATTGTTAAGAAAAATAAGATCAGGATCATTACCTAATAGTTTCCCTCCTAAAAATGTTACCTTTGAAAAAATTTAAACAAAAAATAAATGGTCATCCGCAATAAATCATGGACCGCCACGGCCAACCACTGCTACTCGCAGTAAAAGGCACAGTTGAAGTGTTTTATCGTTAAGCTTGCAAAGAGCGAGATCATAAAATAAGTAAAAGGCTAGCCGTGGGAACCCTAGCTAGCCTTAGATAACAAACACCGCCTTCCTTAGGTTATTGTTTGCGCACTAGTTTATCCGCAAGATAGTCAGCTAATTCAGAAAGAGGGATGTGTGTCATCACACCGTCTTTGCGGCACTTAACTGACACACACTTCTCGGCCTCTTCTTTATCCCCAACCGTTAAGATATAAGGCACTTTTTGCTTGTGAAAGCGTTTCATTTTGCGGGCAACTGAGTTTTGACTGATATCAACCAACACTCGCATGTCTCGTGCTAAACATAGTGCGGCTAACTGACGGACAAATTGGCTGTTTGACTCATTTACAGAGGCAATAGCAACAGGTACAGGATGTAACCAAACAGGAAGGTTACCCTGTGAGACTTCCAAGAGAATCCCCAACCAACGCTCGATAGAGCCATACATAGCTTGGTGCATAATCACTGGCCGTTCGAATTCCCCTTGCTCATTTGTGTACTGAACATCGAATCTTTCAGGCAAATTGAAATCAAACTGGATAGTGCCACACTGCCAGCGTCTTCCCATAGAATCTGTCAGTGACAATTCAATTTTGGGACCATAAAAAGCCCCTTCGCCAGCTTGATACTCGGCATCAAAGCCCTCAATCTGACAGGCTGAATCCAATAGCTTTTGTGCTCGGCACCATTGCTCATCGCTGCCTAATGCCTTCTCAGGTTTAGTCGATATTTTTACGTCTAAATTATGGTAGCCGTAATCACCATAAACCTGCTTTGCACGCTGGAGAAAACCACGTATCTCCTCCTCTGCCTGAGACCAACAGCAAAAAACATGGGCATCATCCTGAGTGAACTGGCGTGCGCGCAGGCAACCATTTAACGAGCCTGAGGATTCATTACGGTGCACCAAGCCAAACTCAAATAGTCGCAGTGGCAAATCTCTATGGCTATGTACTCCGCGCTTAAACAGCAAAATATGGGCAGGACAAGACATAGGTTTTAACACATATTCATCGATGTTTTCCTTTCCGCCACCGAAAAACATGTTGTCTGCAAACATGTCCATATGCCCAGATGTTTGCCATAACTCCTTCTTCATAAAAACAGGCGTGTTCACTTCCTCAAAACCATTTCGGCGATACACGCGCCTCATGTGCTCTTGAATATCTCGGAATAACGCCCAGCCATTCGGGTGCCAAAAAATCATACCCGGCGCCTGTGGTTCAGAGTGAAATAGGTCAAGTTGTTCTGCAATTTCGCGATGTGTTTTCATCATTCTCTCCTAAGTAAAATCTGAGCGAAATACAAAACCAAGGTATAAAAAAAACCTCTGGCGATTTCGCTCAGAGGGTTTTTTTAAAGACGCAAAAAACTACCCCCCGAGAATTCTCGTGGTGGTAGTGGTGGTGTTAATTGCGCTTACGTATATTTTTTTCATGCGCCAGTAATAACAAATCATCCCTATCGCAGCAAGCATTTTGTTTATAAAAAAATAAATGGCAGACAAAATAAAAACAAAATAAATGGCCATCCATAATGAATTATTAGACCGTCGCGGCCAACCTCTTTTGCTCACAGTAAAAGGCACAGTTGAAGCCTTTTATCGTTAAGCTTTAGCGCAAAGAGCTGGATCATAAAAACGGCCAATTAATATTGGCCGTTTTTGTTTGCCTATTCTACTTCTGCGGCTAAACCATAGGCCTGGTAAATCTGTTTTACACGGCCCGATGCAGCCATATCAAGCAGCGCCCGATTAAGTTCATCGAAAATAGCAGCATGGGTAGAGTTACGGGACATACCAAAATAATGTTCGATCCGATTCGACTGACGGTAATCGGCATAGCTAAAACGATCGTAACCGAGCTGCTTGAAGGCATTCTCAATGGCGGCACGATCGAGCACCACCATAGTGTCGAAACGCCCCATGATAAACATGCGAGCCATGTTTTCATCATCGGTAGACTCAATTTTACGTAGCGCGGGATCCGTATTAAAACGCTCAAAATAAACTGTGCCCCGTTTAACCCCTACAGTAAGCTGATACAAATCCTCATAGGACTTAATCCGTCCTTCCTCGCCGGCTTTTACGAGAAACAAAATATCGCGAGTCTGAGTGCCGATAGGACCAAGAAACCGTACAAATGCCTCTCGCTCTTCGTCTCGTATCGTGCGCGGCACAATGTCGACCGTGCCTACCCGCAACTCATGAATGCTGCGAGCAAAAGGACGCGCGCTCCATTCGACGCGATAACCGACCTTAGCCGCCGCTTCCTCAAGAATATCCTTTAACGGACTCGTCATAGTATTAGTTCGCTCATCAAGCACCATCTCAGGAGGACGATGCCGAAAATCGGCACGCAACACGTTAGAAAAAGTAGCCGATTGCAGCTCAGCGGCGACAATGATGCCCGCGAAAAAACCACAACCAAGTACACACAAAATTGCGTAAACAGAAGGCAACGAAACAAGGATACTTTTAAAATACATAGAGATACCCGCAAATTTATATGCTGCATTTAGCATAACTCAAAAAATCGAAAACTAAAGTGCATAAAACATTAAAATAAATGGCCATCCATAATGAATCTTAGACCGTCGCGGCCAACCTCTTTTACTCGCAGTAAAAGGCACAGTTGAAGCGTTTTATCGTTAAGATGTATGCGTACTGATAATATCGGTACGACTGTTGATGTAGTGGCTAACAATATGTGACCACTACACTCAAAGACTCATTATTTTTGGCATAAAAGTACTAGCAGCTAACAGATATGTACTTAGCAAGTTACAATGACAATACTAAACAAGGATGTAATGATGAATTCGAATCAATTAATACTTATCGGGCTGGGTTTGGCGATTATCATTTTCGTGCCGCTACTCTTACGCATTTTCACTAATCTGCTTATCCCATCTTCAGATAATAACTATCGCTACCGTAAACAAGACGCCCTATTTTCCAGTGCTGAACGATCCTTTCTCGGGATATTAGATCAAGCTGTAGGCGAACAATTCCGAATACTGGGCAAAGTGCGTATCGCCGACGTTATCACCCCAGAAAAAGGCATGAACCGCAAACACTGGCAAATTGCCTTTAATAGAATTTCAGCCAAGCACTTCGATTACTTACTCTGCGACAAAAACACACTTGAAGTTATCGCCGCCATCGAACTCGACGATAAAAGCCATAAGCAAACACGTACTCAGCAACGCGACCTCCTCATCGAGCAAGCCTGCGAAAGCGCCAAACTGCCATTAATCCGCTTCGATGCCAAACGCAGCTATCAGCTAGAGCTTATTCGCAGCACTATACATGCAGCCTTACCAGCAAAAACTCACGCAGTTGAAGAGTCGCCACTCATACTGACCGCGGACTAAACATAAACTAAATCCATGAACACTAAACATCCTGAGTTTGAGGATGTTAAGCTTGACTCGATTTTTTACCCTTATGCTGCTTTTTGAATTCATGTACATCATGTAAGCGAGCAGCGCTTACTCGTCTAACAGCGCTTGAGATTTAAAGCGGCCTTCCCCAAATGCACCTTTAATACTTGTCTTCACGATTGGCCTTGCGAGCAATTTCTTCAATAAAACAAAGCATAAGCTAGCTAATACTACTTAGCAGCTCATTCAACTCGGCGAGCAACACGTCAAGTAACATGATTTCACCACAGTTCAAAGTATCAGCATTATTCGGACAATTTAAAAGCGGTGCTAAAAAATGCAAAAAGATGTGGCTTTAATGGCTTAAATTACAACGGACTCAATTTACTCATGGAAGTAAAGCAGCTTTGACTGGCTTACCTCCATATTATTGATTATTTCGAGATATATTTAACCAAAATATCTTACTCGCCGACTATTCGCCTGTTAATGACGATTAAAAAAACCTGTTTCAATAATCTTATCCGCAAAAACTTTATGCACAGCAGTCGTTGGATGAGTGATCCCCCAAAACAGATACTTATCAGAGCCATAGTAGGCACAATCTTTTGTTAAGCTGTGTGACAACAAATAATCCTTACTACTATCTCTATTGATATCTAAGCAAGCATCTGTGACATTAACAAAACCATACTCTTTAGGATTTTGAATAATTTCATCGAAGATAGAATGAGCATCAAACAACACTAGATCTATACCTTTTGCTTGATACAACAGAGCCTGCTGTTTAATAAAACCATTGAACTCTTCAATTTTTGATTTTATTTTTACAATGTTTTCTTGAGTAGAATACTTGAACTGTGGTGCAGGGCAAGATCACGAACATTTAACGCGCACTTTAACATAACTGATTGACCGCGATCTTCCGTTGTGATCAGATACTGGCTTTTACGCGGAGCCAGTTTATGAACATCGATATTTTTGCAGAGCACTTTTCAGAATTAGAAGACCCAAGGCAAGCATCTAAGGTCGTTTATCCCTTGTTTGACGTGGTGTTTTTAACGCTGTGTGCAGTTATCGCAGGCTGTGAGGGCTGGGAAGATATTGAAGATT
>NZ_JAKKSJ010000028.1:0-69577 GCF_025653365.1 Shewanella sp. SW32
TTGGTGTGCCACCATGGCGTTCTAGTTTTAACTGTCTCACCCATTTATCCATAGTGGACTTACCTACGTTCATCGCCTTTGCAGCTTCGATGATGCTATGGTTTTTATCGAGGACTAATTGGGCTGCTTCAAGTTTGAATTCAGCACTAAATGTTTTTCTGGTTGTCGATCTCATGTGTTCACCTAAAGTCATCTACGAGGTAATAATATCACCTCTATTTAGGTGGCCAAAATTAGTGTGCCACTACACATTAACTCAAGGTTCAAAAATATACTCCTTAGGTAAACACTGGTAGCTAACGCCCGTAACACGGGCAAATGAGTGAGCGTCGCGAGGGAAGTTGTCCCTTAGTTACGCTTGTTATAACAAACCTCTCATTTTTAGAGTTAATCAAGGGAGTCCAAAAATGATTTCGATATTTTATCATAAACAAGAAGACGAATACGTGTATGAAGAAGTTTTAGAATTGACCAATAACTTATACCAAAAAAGCCAATTAAGGCTAAAAGCATTAACCATGCAGGCGTATTGGATAAAACCTTATAGTAAGACAAGACGGAGTCGGATGTTATACCCAAAAACCAACAAACAGTTAAAAGAATTAGCGAAAGTGTTAGCGTTATAATGGCTATGACTGTGTATTCAAAGTAATCTAACATTTTAATTAGACCTTTCTCTACGGCAATGAGCCTGCCTTCTAATTTGTCTATACCGTTATCCATTTTTAACCTTTTTTTGCAGTGTGGAGAAATCACTAGCGTGACGAGTGTTATAACGCCTGAGCTCAGGAGCGTTTGAGGCAACGGCTGTTTTTGCGAAAGCAAAAATGGGCGACGAGTCAAATGTCCCATGCTGCGATTTGTGAGGCAAACAACCTGCCAACGTCTTCATTTCATACGTGTTACATGGAATACGTGGCTCTCTAAGATCATTTTTCCTTCACTCGGGCAAAGCACTACTTCCGGGTAATACTCGTAAAGATAAAGGTAAAGATAACTCGAATCCTTCCAAATGCTGCCATCAGCGAGCATGATCAGTTCACCACCGTTGCCATTGAAAGGCGTTGGCTCTTGAATATTGGTCTTGTAGCAAGTTTCTGTTGGTGCGGCTTTCGGCTCGGTTTTACCTTGACTGGGTTTAGGTTTCTCAGTATCAACGTTGCCAAGATTCTTTTCTATCGACCATTTTATCGGATCCCTGTCCTCAATATGGATTGTTACCCACAGTGGCGAAATCTCCGCTAAAAAGGACTTCCCCTCAAACAAGAGGGGTGAAAATTTGAGTGACCACTTTTCAAGAAGCAGTTGCTCCCCTTTTTCCGTGACGATGATAATGTGGTCATCATCAATCTCGGTCTGAACAAAAATTCTTTGCACATCAGCGTACGCTTGACTAACGAAGAGGGCCAAAGTGATCAACAGAAGCCTTACCAGTGCCATAGAACCTGCCCTTATTTACCTAACGTCTTAGTATTTGTGCGCTGCGCTGTTTGCAGGGCATAAATCGCTTGTTGGACTTGGCCGATACCTTATCCAGATTAATTGGTATGCTTCATCCTATAGGAATTTGCATTTTTTGATGCTGGGGTCTGGACTGCTGAGCTATTTTGAACAAATAATATTGCGTGGTTTCTACGAATTTCATCGAAAATCCTTTGTCATCGTTGTGTTCCATCGCATCTTTTTAAATCTAGCTGATTCGAGCAGGCTTAATCATCCCACAAAGTCGCAGTTAAGCTCCGCGCAGCGGCTTAGTTCAACATTTTATTAGTGCACATGCGCGTTTACATCATTAGACCTGTAAAATGCGCATAGTTAATTACTTGTAACAAAAGGAACTTATCAGTTATTTAACAAATAAACCATGCGGAAAAACACAGATGCGTGAGTTCCAAACATACCACCTCAAGCAACGTGCAAATAAGTCATTGATTAAAAATGGTATATACAGGCACTAGCCCTGTAAACGAGCAAAACTATTTTGGTTTTATTTCGTGAAATGTGATCAAATCGAATAATACTGTATACATAACAGCATCTAAGACTGAGTCATTATGAATACAAAAGACAGTTTCTATACCCAAATGTGAGGCATAAGCAAGTAAGGCGAGGAGATTGTAGCTAAGTGAATAACTGACCGACTGTTTTCATTGGAATAAACATTCTTACACGACCGTTGATTTCACAAAGAACCTCGAAACCATACTTGGCATAAAATGATTCAGCTTGGCCGGTTAAACAATCGACAACAATGGCATAAGCTCTCATGTGAGCGTTAATTTCCCACAGATATTCTAGCGCTTTGATTAAGCTAGCTTTACCTAACCCACTACCATGAAACTCTTTATGGACAGCAAGTTGAGCAAGCAGAAAGACCGGAATGGGATAACGTGGTAACTTTTTACCCATGGCTTGCGGCAAGGTATCACGGCAAATTGAACTTGGTGCGATAGTATAAAATGAGCAAATTGGATATTTTTGATTGGGTAATGGCGTTACAGCAGGTAAAACCATTGTACGGCTAATACCTGCTTGCATGTGTTTCGCTGCTTGAGTTTGGATAAAATCGTTTAACTCTGCTTCGCCACAGTCAAATGATGCTCTATCGTGTTGTGATTTATCCAATTCTTTAAAAGTCTTGGAATAACTCACTTAAACTCACCACGTTTAGTAAATGCTGCCGCTTCACGCAATGCCTTGTTCGGGGCCTTAGCCTCATCACAAGCCATTATGAATTGGTCGAATACATCAGCTTTAACAGTAATGCTTTCGTGCTCAGCAATCACCTGAGTTGAATCTTCGTCCATTAAGCGAACAACGTATTCAGTTAAGCTTTTTAACCCAAGCAAAGCCGATGCTTTCTCAGCCTTAGCTTTGATCTCTTCATCCAATCGGATATCAAGTCTTGCAGTCGCCATAAAACCTCCTATCGTACGGAGTTAATCCGTAATGGATTGGAGTATAAAGTTTAAACAACCACAGCGCAACTTGTACGGATAGAGTACGGATTCATTTTTAGATTTGTGGGGATAAAACCTATTTAAGCTAACAACATTAGTTATTTAAAATGACGAGGAATGATCAAAAGCCAACTGTTTTTGTCCTTGTCTAATTTCTTATAAGCCGTATTGCGTTATTATTGATTCATACTTTTTACCGTTTGAATCGACAACAAAAGCTTTAACCTTTCTTAGTTGAAGTAGCTCCTTAATACCTTGTTCACTATAGCCATCAAAATGAAAAACTTTCTTCTGATTTGGCTCGATAGTTAATGTATTAAAGTCATTAAACATTGTATCGTAGACGCCGCCTTCGGCTGTAACTTTTAGACCATTCATATTTATTTTTCTTTTCGGCTCACGAATTCCGAACTTATGTATATAAACCTTTGTTTTCCCTCTATTTAAAAGCACAACGCTCACTGCATTATCAGGTTGTTTATGAGTTCCATCGACATAGCCTACATAGGCTCGAAGCTTGAGAACGCCGGTTTCTAGAAATAAATTCCTAAAGTGCATAACTAAAGCTACAAGCCCAGATGCTGCACCGATAACTATTGCTATTTCACTGAATTCAAACAAAAAACATCTCCTTTATTTAGTACACAAGCGCGAGTTCCAACCTCTTATATCAAGATGTAGATGTATTAGAGTTTGATTTAGGACAACTGAAGTCATAAGGCGGACATACGACATTAAAACGAGCCAGCACTATTTTAACTCGTCTTTAAGCTGCTCAATCTGCCGATCGATAGATGACACCTGCGTATCGGCCTCTTGGGCGGTGGCTGTCATTTCCTGCGCCAAGCTTTGCTCCCACGTTGCACCGGCTAAGTTGTTATTCGCATACTGCCGACTTTCGCGCAGATTACGTAAGCGCTGGTCACGTTCAGCAATCACCCGCTTACGATCACCCTCAAGCCGAGTGATCTCTCGGGCAATACGTTGCTTCTCGATATAGGTACTGATTTCTTTTTTCTTATCAGAGGTAGCGTTTGAACTCACGCTTGATTGAGAAATGCTGTCACTGCTTTTAATAAAGCTACCGACACCACTTAAATCAACTGGCTGACTGTTTTCATCACAGGGATCGGCTTGATACTTTCCATCAGCACATTTATAGACTTCGGCAAAGGCCGAAAAAGTAGGACCGCTCGTTAACACCAGCGCGAGTAGTATTAAAGATTTTCTATCCATAGATCACCTCAATGTTTATTGAGCAATCATATCACCAGCGGGGAACCATGAAACAACTTTTTAAAATCGGTGATCCTATAGTGAACCACACTTTTAACCACCTTATATAAATCAAATGGTTAAATTAAAATCTTACCTATCCAACATGGGCGCAATTGAAAAGGTTCTATCAATTGGAATAGTTGATATAACTGGGGTTTTACTCATTTTAGATTGAATCATTACACTCACATTTTAAGCTGTTTTTACACATTTGTGCATTTGTCTAATTGCCGGGCATCCTGTGAGGTATCCCAAATTATAAGATTGAGCGCTCAAGATGGTGTTCCCAGTAATTGACCTGAAAACACGTACTGAACAACACACTACAAATGCGTCGTTAGGGTGAAGCAAAAAGTGAGACAGTTTACAGCGAACATCGTACTTTTACAAAGTCAGCTAAGACACTCAAGGCCAAGACGCCTTTTTGATAGCACTCCACAATGCCGAAAATAGCCATATAAAATGGGATTACGTAAGACGCGATGGGATAGATAGTTGAGTAGCAACGCCTTCTCACAAGTTCAAGTGCAAATAAAAGTCGAGTTACTCCATAAAAAGGCTAAAAAACTTTGCAGCATCGGCACTCATGAGCCACTATGAATGGGGCTAATCCAGCCGATATATTGCCATTTTTTGTATGTATGAGACGTAAAACAACGCTATTTGACGATAAGCGTCTTCCAAACAAACTTATAAACCATCATACAAAACGGTCTAAACAATAAAGGACACGGTTATATGGAGCTTTAGCTGCCTATAACTCAGATAAATGATAAGAATATCTTTAAATTAGCCTCACATTTATAGCTGTCTCATCTAAGCTGATAGAGTGTGATCAAGATTGCTGTCAATAAGCAACTTTTCTAATAGCCTTAAGCAATGCCATTACTCCATGGTTTAGGCTCAAAAGAGGACAAACTTAGGCATGAACGTTAATTTTATTAATCCTTTCCTCCAATCTTTGCTCAATGTCATATCTACGATGGCGAGTATGGATTTGACGCCGGGCAAACCCCAAATCAAAGTAGATAACTTAGCTAAGGGTGATGTATCCGGCCTAATCGGTCTTGTTGGACCCCAAACAAAAGGATCACTGTCAATTACCTTCGAACAAAAGCTTGTTTTGCAGATAATGCAGAATATGCTGGGCGAAAACCCGGGTAAAATTAACGAGGAAGTGACTGACTTAGTAGGCGAAATTACGAATATGGTGACTGGTGGCGCAAAAAATCTTTTGGGGCAAAAAGGCTATGAATTTGAAATGGCCACTCCTATGGTCGTATCAGGAAAAGGCCATACTATTTCCCATAAAGCTAATGGCACTAAGATTATCATGCCATTTACAAGCCCGCATGGTACTGCTTATATTGAAATATGTTTTGAAAACTAATAGCTTAAATGCATCAAGCCAGTCAGCTCAAAATACATTAACTATCCTGTCGCTCTGGATCTTATGTTTCATTCGCTTATTTAAAGCCAGATAACAAAGATCAGAACGGCTGGTTTACCGTAACCTGAATTGAGGTATTTTTATCGTCTATTTTGCCGCCTAACACCAGTTCAGCACAGCTTCATCCTCAGGTCCAAAACATATTGCGTCTCCAACTGTGAACTGCAAACCACTATTTTGCTTATCTCAGCCCTACAGGTTCGACACTTCTCCCGCTAACAAATAACTATAATTCATAGTGTTATTTGCAGTAACCATTCGTGTAGTGGCAATTATTCATCCTGACACTTTACATAAAAGAAAAAGGTGTTTAATCACCGTTTTCTTGCTAAAAAGTGTCCCAGAATAATTCTATCTGTCAGGGTTAAGCTAAGCAAACAGCAACCCTTGGCGTAAGCTTAGTGACTAATTCGTAAGCGATAGTGCCGATATGTTCAGCGACTTCCTCCACGGGTAATGCCTTACCCCACAGCAATGCACTATCCCCAACTTTATCTTGCGCCCCTTGGCCTAAGTCAACAGTCAACATGTCCATAGAAACACGGCCGACTATGGGTACGCGGCGACCATTGACCCACACGGGTGTGCCTTCCGGTGCATTGCGAGGATAACCATCACCATAACCAATCGCCACTACGCCTAAACGAGTATCTTGCTTCGCGGTCCAGAAACAACCATAGCCCACTGGCTGATTGGCTTTATGATCCCGTACCGCAATCAACTGTGATACTAATTCCATCGCAGGAACTAGCCCGTGATTCGCACCGCAATCACCAGTAACAGGAGATACACCATAGAGTGCGATACCAGGACGGATCCAATCGCCTTGGCTCTGAGGCCAATACAAGGCACCAGCAGAGTTTGCTAAGGTTCTAAATCCGGGCAAGCCTGCCGTTAACGTATTAAAAGCCGCCATCTGTACTGAGGTATAGGTGTTTTCAGGCTCGTCCGCACAGGCAAAATGTGTCATCAAATGGATCGGTTTTGCCACATTTGGACAGGCCATTAACCTTGCGTAAACCGTTGAAAATTGTTCGGACGTAAAACCTAAACGATGCATGCCTGAATCCACTTTAAGCCAGACAGTGACAGGTTTTGACAACACAGTTTGCTCTAATATTTCAAGCTGAGAGCTGTGGTGCACTACAGTGTCAATATCATGCCCGACGAGTAACGGAAGATCGGTGGCACGGAAAAAACCTTCTAGTAATAATAAACGCGCTGTCACGCCGCCCGCTCGTAATTCTAAGGCCTCATCCAATCGTGCTAGGCCAAAGCCATCGGCACTGACTAAACAATTAGCGACATTCAATAATCCATGACCATAACCGTTCGCTTTAACGACGGCCATCACACGACTCGCTGGTGCCTGCTGACGCAACGCAGCGAGATTGGTTTGCAGTGCACTACTGCTAATTTCTGCACGGGGAAAAGGGTTCAAAATTTACCTTGTTTACTCAGGAAATAAAAAGTCACGGATATAAAAAAATACATCAATACAGCTCATCTTCTGCAAACGCAAACTGACTGTTTTTAAACGTCAATTAATCTTCTTCAAACTGCGGCCCAGCATAATTATCGAAACGCGAAAATTGCCCTTGGAAAGTGAGCCGCACCCGACCAATGGGGCCGTTACGTTGCTTACCAATGATGATTTCTGCCGTGCCTTTATCTTGAGAATCGTTGTTATACACTTCATCGCGATAAATAAACATGATGAGATCCGCATCTTGCTCGATAGCGCCTGATTCACGTAAATCCGAGTTAACAGGACGTTTATCGGCCCTTTGTTCGAGCGAGCGGTTAAGCTGCGACAGGGCAATAATCGGGATTTCCAACTCTTTGGCTAATGCTTTCAGCGAGCGTGAAATTTCAGAAATTTCTAAGGTACGGTTATCTTTTAAGGCGGGCACCTGCATTAACTGCAGGTAATCTATCATGATCATAGATAAACCACCGTACTCACGGGCGATACGACGCGCGCGGCTACGGACTTCGGTCGGGGTTAATCCCGAACCATCATCAATATACATTTTACCTTGCTCGAGCATGATACCCATGGTCGATGAAACCCGCGCCCAATCTTCGTCATCGAGTTGACCAGTACGGATCTTAGTTTGATCGACGCGGCCTAAGGAGGCCAACATACGCATCATAATCTGTTCTGACGGCATCTCGAGACTGAAAATAAGTACGGGTTTATCTTCATTCATTGCGGCCTGTTCGCACAAGTTCATCGCAAAGGTGGTTTTACCCATAGAAGGACGCGCCGCAACGATAATCAAGTCGCCAGACTGGAAACCAGCGGTCATCTTATCCAAATCGTTAAAACCGCTCGATACTCCAGTCACACCGTTATGGGGGTTATTGTAAAGCTGCTCAATCTTATCAACGGTTTTTTCCAGAATAGTTTTAATGCCTTCGGGACCTTCATTAGCATTAGTTCGCATCTCTGCGATCTTAAATACTTTACTCTCAGCCAGGTCGAGTAATTCACCCGAGTCCCGACCTTCTGGGTTATAGCCTGCATCTGCAATCTCATGTGCGACGCGGATCATGTCACGAACGACAGCACGTTCACGGACGATTTCAGCGTAAGATAAAATATTACCCGCACTTGGGGTATTTTTCGCAATCTCACCTAAATAGGCAAAACCACCGGCATCTTCTAATTGGTTCTCAACTTCTAACTGTTCAGAAACAGTGATCAAATCGATCGGTTGCCCTAAATCGACCAATCTGTGCATGGCAGAAAAGATCATCTTATGTGAGCGAGAGTAAAAATCCTCTTTTACGACAGCCTCTGCGACCCTGTCCCACGCTTCGGCATCTAACATCAAGCCGCCTAATACCGATTGTTCAGCCTCAATTGAATGCGGTGGCAGCTTGAGTCCATCAAGCTGCAAATCTCTTGGCTTACTTTTAGGCTTAAAAGCACCTTGTTGTGACATTAACGCTCCCGATTTCCAACAACTTAACAAAATATGATATAAAACCCGCGTCAAGCAAACAGGATGTTTACACTCGCCTGTTATTTCATTCCAACGGACACTTTAACAATCAATAAGGAAAGAACATGCGTATTGCATTGGTTGCGGCCTTAGTACTGACATCCGGCATAGCAACTGCCGACGAAGGACAATGGCAACCTTATCAAATGCCTTCAATTGCAGACAAACTCAGTGAACGCGGAATCGATATTCCGGCAGAAAAACTGGCCGATCTGACAAGTTATCCAATGAACGCTGTGGTTGGGCTAGGCTATTGTACCGCCAGTTTTGTCTCCCCCCAAGGGCTAGTTGTGACAAACCACCATTGTGCATACAAGGCGATACAATATAACACTAAGCAAGAGCATAACTACCTAGAACAAGGCTTTTTAGCAACATCGATGGACAAGGAACCCTCTGCCGGTCCTAACGAACGTTTATACATCACAGAAGCAGTGACCAATGTTACCGCGCAAATCAATAAAGACCTCAGCCAAGACCCGCTAAGTCGTTACGAAGACATTCAAAATCACAGTAAAGCGCTCATCAAAAGCTGTGAAGCCGATGCTAACTATCGTTGTAATGTGCGCAGTTTCCATAACGGCTTAGAATACTACTTAATCAAGCAATTGATGATCCGCGATGTGCGCTTAGTCTACGCACCACCTGAAAGTGTAGGGGGCTATGGTGGCGATATTGATAACTATGAATATCCACGCCATTCGGGTGATTTTGCCTTCCTACGGGCTTATGTGGGTAAAGATGGCAAACCTGCCGCTTATAGCGACGATAATATTCCTTACCAGCCAAAGAGCTACCTTAAGGTCAATGCCGATGGCGTAAAAGCCGGTGACGGCGTGTTTGTGGCGGGTTACCCTGGCACGACTAGCCGTTACAACCTGACCAGTGAACTTAAATTTGCCAGTGATTGGTTGTACCCAACCCAAGCTAAGCGCTATCAATTACAGATTGATACTATCGAGGCTATGGGACAAAAAGATGCCGATATCGCCATTAAGTACGCAGGTAATATGGCCTCAATGGCCAACCGGATGAAGAAACTCAACGGCCTATTAGCGGGTTTTAAAGCAACGGATATCATTGGCATTAAGCAAAGCCGTGAAGATAATTTTTTAGCTTGGCTTAAACAAAACCCTAAGCTAAATCAAAATCTCATTGCTGAGTTAGAAGTGTTACTCGCCGAGCAACAACAAGCATTCCAAAGTAATTACTACTTTACCAATGCCCAATCTAGCACATTGTTAACCGCAGCAAACAGCCTCTACCGTCTTGCTAAAGAAAAACAAAAGCCCGATGCCGAGCGTGAGCAAGGCTACCAAGAACGTGATATTGCTATGCTAAGCTCACGTCTTAAACGTATCGATTCAAGTTTTGATGTCACTGTTGATAAGACTTTGTGGCTACAGGATTTAAATGCTTACCTTAGCCAATCAAATCGCGTAGCTGCACTCGATGAAATGCTAAGTGCGAACACTAAAGATGCCGATCTCGCAGCTAAACTCGATGGTTTGTACTCACTCACTACGCTCACAGACCAAGCTAAGCGCCTCGCGTGGATGAATGCCGATGCTAGCGCTTTCGAAACCAGTGCCGATCCCTTTATTCGTTTAGCCGTAGCACTTTATGACACGAATATGGCACAGGAAAAGTCAGAAAAAATCTTAGACGGCAAGCTGTCTAGTGCTCGCCCTGATTATATGGCGGCCGTGATCGAATACTACAAAGCAAACAACTGGCCAGTCTACCCTGACGCCAACGGTACGCTACGGATCAGCTATGGCATGGTTGATGGTTATCAATCACGTGATGCGCTCTATAAACAGCCGTTTACTCGTCTTGATGGCATAGTCGCAAAACACACAGGCGTTGAGCCCTATAATGCGCCGAAAAAGCTCCTCGATGCGATTAGCGAACAACGTTTTGGCAATCATTTAGTGAAGTCGGTTTATCAAGATCCTCGCGGCTGGATTTGCAGACTCTTCTCTTGCTTAGACAAACCCGAAGAATTTAACTCTGTACCGGTTAACTTCTTATCGAGCGTGGACACCACAGGCGGCAACTCCGGCTCACCCGTCTTCAACGGTAAAGGAGAACTCGTTGGCCTTAACTTCGACTCTACCTATGAAGCAATTACCAAGGATTGGTTCTTCAACCCAACCATCACCCGTGCCGTGCACGTGGATATCCGCTATATCCTGTGGATGATGGACGAAGTCGACCATGCCGATAATCTGATTAAAGAACTGGATTTAGTAAGAAATTAACACCCAGAGCTGAATCAGTTGATCTAAACAAAAAGCCGCTCACTGTTTTGCAGTAAGCGGCTTTTATTTGGGCTCGTATTTTAGCAGCGAATGCACTTTGAGATGATGAGATTGAATGAGTAGGCGTATATCACCTAGCAATTATACTAATCGCATTAAATCCATCGCAGAGTCGATATCCAAACCTAAATACACTCAAATCCTAAATTTCAGCCATAAAAAAACACCGCCGAAGCGGTGTTTCTCTTAAGATTAAAGCAAGGAGTAATTAAGCTTCTGCAACGATAGAAACTTTAACAACAGCTTTAACTTCAGTGTGTAACTGAACTTCAACTTCGAAGTCGCCAGTAGTACGCAGAGCGCCTAATGGTAAACGAACTTCTGATTTAGCCAGCTCAACACCAGCAGCAGTCACTGCATCAGCGATGTCACGGTTGCCAACTGAACCAAACAGTTTGCCTTCATCACCCGCTTTAGAAGCAATAACAACAGCTTCCAGTGCAGTGATTTTCTCAGCACGTAGGTTAGCAGCAGCTAATTCAGCAGCTAATTTAGCTTCTAATTCAGCGCGACGAGCTTCAAATACTTTAACGTTGCTTTCGTTAGCAACAACAGCTTTACCTTGTGGCAAAAGGTAGTTACGAGCGTAACCAGCTTTAACAGTAACTTGGTCACCCAAGTTGCCTAGGTTAGCGATTTTATCAAGCAGAATAACGTTCATTATCAAATCCTCTATATTCGATTAGGAATACTGCAATTACTGATGTAAATCAGTGTATGGCAGTAGAGAAAGATAACGAGCACGCTTGATAGCGCGAGCTAGTTGGCGCTGATATTTAGCACTAGTACCAGTGATACGGCTAGGAACAATCTTGCCGCTTTCAGTGATGTAGTTCTTTAAAGTAACGATATCTTTGTAATCAATTTCTGCAACACCTTCAGCGGTGAAACGGCAGAACTTGCGACGACGGAAATAACGTGCCATGTTGACAGTCTCCTAAGTTTTCAATTCGACATTTTCGGCATGGATGACTAAGCGGTTCTGACCATTACGCCCCTGTTGAAGCGTCATAAAGCCTTGCACTTGTACTTCCACACCTGCTTTCAGATCTTCTGCGACGCTTTCAAAGCGTGGGCCACTCAATATCACTTGAATTTGTACGTAGACGTTGCGGAGCATTTCGGCTTCATAACGCTGCGATTTGTGTTCCAACATAATTACACTGTGTGCAATACCTGCTGGGCTTTTAAAGCGTCTTGAACGAGTTATCGTTCCTGACAACACCAAGTTATTGGTGGTCACAGATTACCTTACTCAGCGATTTCTTCAGCGTGAGCTTCATCATATGAGCGTTCGCCAGCTGGGCCACGACGTGAATCGCGCTCATCTCTAGCTCTAGCCATTGGAGATGCTTCAGTAACGGCAACTTTAGTACGCATTACCATGTTACGCAGAACTGCGTCGTTGAAACGGAAAGCTGTTTCTAGCTCTTCGATCGTCTCTGCTTTAGCTTCAACGTTCATCAGAACGTAGTGAGCTTTATGCAGGTCAAGGATTGGATAAGCCAGTTGACGACGGCCCCAATCTTCTAAACGGTGGATTGTGCCGTTAGCTTCGGTGATAACACCTGTGTAACGCTCAATCATACCTGGTACTTGTTCACTTTGATCTGGGTGAACCATAAATACGATTTCGTAATGACGCATTTATTGCTCCTTACGGTTATGTAGCCTCGGTATTGGCTCAGTCAAACCAAATGGAGGCAAGGAACGAAAAATAGTGACTGATTTGAGCGCGAGATAGTACAGAAAGCAAGCCAGAAACTCAAGCAATAACTTTGCCTCACCAATCAATACAGGTATGATGGCGGTTCGCCTACATTCGGACGTCTGAAATCAGCTAACCAAGAATAAAACATAATGCTAAAAGTTATTGCGCCAATCAGTTTGTTTTTCCTTTCATTTCCAGCGCTTGCGCTTGTTCCACCTGATTATCAGGAACCGCCCAGCGATTTTACCGCGGAAATCGAAGCCGGCTTGCAACTGAACACAGGCAATACCGAATCCAGCAGTTTTAATGGTCGAACCCAACTGATTTACGATACAAAGCAAACCAAGCAAGAAGCCACACTAAAAGCCTATTTTGCCTCAGAAAAAAGTCAAACAACCTCCGAAAAATATGAGCTACAGTTACAATCGAACTATAAACTGACTAAGGGTTATGTCTTCGGACGTGGTGATTTTACTTGGGATCAATTCGGTAGTTACACGCAAATATCAACGCTTTCGAGTGGTTACGGTTTCAATGCTATCAGTAGTTATAAAACAAAACTCAGTCTCGAGTTCGGCCCAGGTTATCGATATAACTTACCTGCAGAGTCGGTAACCATTCCCAACCCTGATGCCGAAAAAGATGTCATTCTTCGTACCGCTGCCAAATTCTCTCAAAAACTACAGGAATACAGCAGTCTCAATGCCGATCTCACCGCGGAAGTGGGCGAGAACAACAACACCCTCACCTTAGATATGAACTATAAAAATCTGGTGTTCCAAGATTGGGCATTTAAGATCGGTATGAACATCAAATACACTGAAGTGGTACCAGAAGGAAGCCAACCCATGGATACCATCACCACCTTCAACTTGCTTTACACTTTTAGATAACTCTTTTTAAAAAATACGACGAAATACATAGAGTAAGATGACGCTAATAGCCTACTCGGCTGGCGTCTATGTGAATGCTTTACAAGCATCCCCTTGAGTTGTTCCGACATAATTCAGTGATTTTTTGAGCAGAAATGCGCAATTAATCAAGATTTACCAACAATTTGCAACACAACATAAACACTAACCCCTGATATACTCACTCCTCATTATCAATCTAGTTTGTGTTTTCGGAGTTGTATATGACTAATCCGCTGCGCACTTTCGCCTCTTTATATAGCACCACATTATTAATGGTATTAGCCGGCGGCTTGCTTACCACCTATCTTGGGCTCAGGCTCTCAGTGATGAATGTGCCACAAATATGGATTGGCGGCATGATGTCGGCCTACTATGTTGGCCTAGTGGCAGGCTCTAAGATTGGTCATCGACTTATCGCTCAAGTGGGCCATATCCGCGCCTTTGTCGCCAGTGCAGGCATAGTCGCGGCATCGGCATTAGGCCATGCACTCGTGGATGAGCTAGCGGTTTGGCTGCTCCTCAGACTCGTGGTCGGCATGGGGATGATGTGCCAATACATGGTGTTAGAAAGTTGGCTTAACGAACAAGCCGAAAGTAATCAAAGGGGCACAGTGTTTGCGAGTTATATGATCGTATCTTACTTCGGCTTAATCTTGGGCCAAGGTGCAATCAGTATTTTCCCCGAATTAGGACTAGAACCACTGCTACTTATCGCGATTTGTTTTTCACTCTGTATTGTACCGATTTCACTCACGCGTCGTCTTCACCCTGCGCCCTTAGTCCCTGCCCCACTCAAAATTGCCTATTACTGGAAAAAAGCGCCACAAGCACTCACGACAATCGCGATTGGTAGCATGATAGTGGGTTCGTTTTATGGTCTCGCTCCCGCCTACGCCAGTAACTTAGGTTTACCACCTGAAAAAGTCGCCACGTATATGACGGCAACGATTTTAGCGGGATTACTGGCACAATGGCCAATGGGAAAATTGTCCGACATTATGTCCCGCAGTCGCCTTATCCGTATCAACTGTATATTGCTCGGTATCTTAGCCTTAGCTATCGCCTTAACCCCCTATCATCCGGTGATTTCACTGGTGATGACTTTCCTATTTGGTATTTTAGGTTTCACTTTTTATCCGCTTGCCACAGCGCTTGCCAACTCTCGAGTAGAGCAAAATGAGCGAGTCGGCTTATCAGCAACAATATTATTAACCTTCGGCTTAGGCGCCAGTATAGGTCCGCTTATCGCATCGACATTAATGCAATGGTTTGGCAATAACATGTTATATGGCTTTATGTCAGCCTGTACCTTAATACTCTTTGTGCGTTTACGTTATGTACATTCACAGCAAAAAGTCGAAACCAATGTCACCCAAGACTACATAATGGCGACAGGCGACTTAGTCTCGTCACCACTGGCGGCAGCGTTGGACCCACGGGTTGATGTTGAATCAATTCAAGAGCATATGACGCCAAGCGCTAACTTAGATGAATCGGAGCATGATTTAGGGGCCGATGGCGTCGATGACGATATTATCGATGATAATGACAGTGATGAGGAACAACTCGCCTTTAGTTTCGATATTGAGCAAGCAGAGCCTGAAGCCGCTCAAATAGATGAAACTGATAGCAATCAGGTTAGCCTAGACAAAGCGATGACGTAAAAAGGCCAATAAAAAACGGATTAACTTTATATCGTTAATCCGCCTTTTTATTACGACCAGTTGTTACTGCAAGTTGTTACTTCAAGCCTGATACTGCATATGTGAGATCAGGCAAACGTGAGCATATTAGCTACGACGCTGACGCACTGCTTCAAATAAGCAAATACCCGTTGCAACCGATACGTTCAAGCTAGACACACTACCGGCCATAGGGATAGAGATCAGTGAATCACAAGACTCACGGCTTAAACGGCGTAAACCTTTATCTTCCGCGCCCATGGCAATCGCTAATGGCCCTTTAAGATCGGCTTGATAAAGCTCGCAATCTGCTTCGCCCGCGGTGCCTACTATCCACACACCCTTTTCCTGCAGGTGACGCATAGTACGTGCAAGATTAGTCACTTGGAATAAAGGCACTGTTTCCGCAGCGCCACATGCCACTTTACTCACAGTCGCAGTTAAGCCAACTGAATTGTCTTTAGGCACGATAATACCTTGTACGCCAGCCGCATCGGCATTACGTAGGCAAGCGCCTAAGTTATGGGGATCCGTCACACCATCCAAGATCAACAGGAATGCTTGCTCAGTGTTAGCAAGCAGCACATCTAAATCTTGCTCATTCAATACTTTCGCCGCTTTAACACGCGCGACTATGCCTTGATGTTGACTGCTTTCCGCTTTGTCATCTAAGGCTTTACGAGAAGCGACTTGAATCGTCGTGCCAAAGGCTTTAGCCTGATCGGCCAGCACAGTTAAGCGTTCATCGTCACGACCTTGTAACAGCCACAACTCAATAATGCGCTCAGGGCTGTGTTTTAACAGGGCTTCAACTGCGTGGATCCCAAAAATAATATCTTGTTTTTTCATTTATTTCTTTCTCGTGCTCCGCTTAGCGGCTTTTGGCTTTTTAGCCGGATCTTTTACTGCTGCTTTTTTAGCTTTAGTGCCAGCTTTGGCCTTAGGTTTGGTTTTGCCTGTTTCAGCCTTGGCGCTAGATGCCGCGGTTTTGCCTGCTTTACCTTGCTTAGCGCCTTCACGATTAACGCGCTCACGGGCTGTCATCGGCTTATCACGGCTGGCAGATGCTTTACGTTTACCACCTTTGCCGTCATCACCCAGCATAACCAAATCAATCTGTCTGTCATCTAAGTTGACTGCAGCGACCTTAACCGTCACAGGATCGCCGACTTGATAAACTTGACCTGTGCTCTCACCGATAAGACGTTGACGCATAGGGTCGAATTGGTAGTAATCGCTACCTAGACTTGAGATATGCACTAAGCCATCGATAAACAGTTCATTTAAGCGCACAAACAAACCAAAACTGGTCACTGAGGCAATCACAGCTTCAAAGGTATCGCCGACGTGATCTTGCATAAACTCGCACTTCAGCCAATCGCTAACATCGCGAGTCGCTTCATCGGCACGACGTTCTGTGGTTGAACACTCTTCGCCTAATTGGTCGAGCTCATCGAGTTGATAATGATAGCCACCATCCTGCGTCCACTTTTCTGTGGCTTCGCCTCTTTCCTTCGCCAGTAAATAACGGATCACACGATGTAACACTAAATCCGGATAGCGGCGAATGGGCGAGGTAAAATGCGCATATTCTTCTAAGGCTAAACCGAAGTGACCTTCGTTATCCGGAGTGTAAATTGCCTGACGCATAGAGCGCAATAACATCACTTGGATAAGTTCAGCATCGGGACGGTCGGCAATTTGCAGCATCACGTTCTGGTAATCTGACGGCGTTGGCTCAAGTCCGCCAGGCATAGTCAAACCACGCTCAGCAAGGAACTCTTTAAAGTTCGCCAACTTTTGCTCAGATGGCGCTTCATGCACTCGGTACAGCACGTCGCCTTTGTGTTTCTTCACAAATTTAGCCGCAGATACGTTGGCTAAAATCATGCATTCTTCAATGATTTTATGGGCTTGATTACGGCCACGCGGCACGATTTTATCAATCTTGCGCTGCTCATTGAAAATGAACTGCGTTTCCATGGTTTCAAACGCAATCGCACCACGCTCGGCTCTTTGCTCATCGAGCGCTAAATACAATGACTGTAAACACTGTAAATGCGGGAACAAGACTTCATGCTCAGGCGCAATTGGGCCGCCTTCTAACATCTCCGCCACTTGGGTATAAGTGAAACGGGCATGGGAATACATCACAGCTGGATAAAACTTATAACCCGACAACTTGCCTTTGGCAGACACGGTCATCTCGGCGACCATACATAAACGGTCGACGTGAGGATTAAGCGAACATAGGCCGTTGGAGATTTTCTCCGGCAGCATAGGGATCACTTGCGATGGGAAATACACAGAGTTACCACGGGCACGCGCTTCGGTATCTAAGGCAGAATCGGTACGCACATAATAACTGACGTCGGCAATCGCAACCCATAAACGCCAGCCACCACCGGCTTTCTTCTCGGCATACACGGCATCGTCAAAATCGCGGGCGTCTTCACCGTCGATAGTCACTAATGGCAGATGACGTAAATCCACACGACCGACTTTATCGGCGTCGGTTACTTCATCGGGAATACGGCGCAGTTTCTTCTCAATCACAGGTGACCAAGTATGGGGTAAATCATAATTACGCAGGGCAATTTCGATTTCCATACCCGGCGCCATTTGCTTACCGAGCACTTCAGTCACTTTACCCGCAGCCTTAACAAAACGGCCTGGGCGACGCGTTAATTCAACCACAACCACATCACCTTGACGGGCGCCATTGCGATCTTCATTCGCGACTAAAATTTCTTGGGTAATACGCTTATCATCGGCAATGACAAATGCCATACCGCTATCGACATGATAACGGCCAACAATCGCGGCACTTCGCGGCTGGATCAGACGAACCAAACGCGCTTCGCGACGGCCACGACGATCTGTGCCCGCTTTTTGCGCCAGCACTTTATCACCGTGGAAATACATCAGCATGTCGCGGTTCGAAATAAATAAGTCATCACCGCCTTCATCGGGTTTGAAAAAGCCGAAGCCTTCTCTGTGTCCGAGCACTGTGCCGGGGATCAGATCCATTTTCTCGGGTAAGCCATAGCTCTGCCCACGAGTGAACACCAGTTCGCCATCGCGTTCCATCGCACGTAGGCGACGGCGCAAGGCCTCAAGTTGTTCTTCCTCTTGGATGTTTAACGCCGCGGCAATGCTGTCACGAGTGATAGGTGATTTTTGAGAACGTAAGTAATCGAGAATATACTCACGGCTTGGGATAGGGTTTTCGTACTTATCCTGTTCACGCTCAAAATGAGGGTCTTTGATCATTCAATATCCAAATAATGTGTCTCTAGATTAAGAGACCACTTAACGGGTTCGCAACTGTTCTTGCTGGGCCCGCGCCACTGCACTGGGGGGCATTTTAGCTGCTAACACCTGCAGTAAAGACAAGGCTTTTTTCTTAGTCGCCTCGTCCGCAAATACATCGTTATATAACCAATGATAGGCCATCTCGTAATCCCTAGGACTACCATAACCTTCACCGAATAAACGAACTAACATCATACGAGCGGATAAACTGCCACTTGCAGCCGCAGGCAGTAAATAATGCACTGCTCTGTCTTTATTGCGGATGACAAATTTCCCACTCTGATAATACTCGGCAAGCTTTAACATCGCTTCTGAGCTACCTTGTTCGGCCGAGTCACGTAACAAAGCAATACCCTTCACAGGGTTAGCCTTCACACACGTTCCATGATTGAGCATTTCGCCCCAAAGAAATTGATATAAAGGCTGTTTTAAGACTTGGGCTCGCGCCTCAATGTCTTGGACTAACTGGCAATCATCACGTTTCACTTTCGCTAAGTATTGATTGCTACGGATCAAATCAAGCAATTGATCTTGACTATAAATATCCACCGCCTGCGTTTCAGCAAAGCACATTGAAGATACTAAAGGCAGTAGCGCAACGAGTGCTGTACGTAGCATAACGACTCTCAATGACAGTAGGATGAATACTTGCATCGGCAGTATAACCTATTTCTTGAGCTTGAGCTGAATTTCTAACCGCAGAATGAAACAGAGAAAGGCATAAAGAAGCAGAGAAAAAGGCCGTGAAACACGGCCTTAACAGATCTTAATTGAACGGATTAACCAAAATCATGGTTTCGTTACGATCAGGACCCGTAGAGATAATGTCGATAGGTGTTTCTAATAACTCTTCAAGACGCTTGATATAATTGATCGCTGCTTGAGGCAGTTGCTCAATTGATGTCGCGCCAAAAGTCGACTCGCTCCAACCCGGCATAGTTTCATAAACCGGCGTAACCAGTTCATAACCTTCAGCGGCAAGCGGAGTGACTTTAGAGATAGTGCCATCAGGATTCTGATAACCGACACAAATCTTCACTTCTTTCAGACCATCAAGTACATCTAACTTAGTCAAGCAGAAGCCGCTAACACTGTTGATTTGAACTGCGCGGCGCATTGCTACAGCATCCAACCAACCTGGACGACGCTTACGACCCGTTGTTGCACCAAACTCATGACCTTTAGTACCTAAATGATCGCCGACTTCACATAATAGTTCAGTTGGGAATGGACCTGCACCTACGCGAGTGGTGTAAGCCTTCATGATACCTAAGACATAGTCTAAGTGACGCGGACCAAAACCTGAACCCGTCGCAACACCACCGGCAGTGGTATTTGAAGAGGTTACAAATGGGTATGTTCCGTGGTCGATGTCGAGTAATGTACCTTGAGCGCCTTCGAACAGAATTGGCTCACCGGCTTTACGCGCAGTATCCAATAGTTCAGTCACATCAACACACATGCTCTTCAGATAATCGGCCATAGCCAACGCATCTGCTAGTGTTTGCTCGTAATCAACCGCTTCGACTTGATAGTACTCTGTCAGCATAAAGTTATGATATTTCATAACTTCTTTCAGCTTTTCAGCAAACAGTTCAGCATTGAACAGGTCGCCTACTCGCAGACCGCGACGAGAGATCTTGTCTTCATACGCAGGTCCAATACCACGGCCAGTTGTACCAATAGCTTTATTACCGCGCGCTTTTTCACGGGCAATATCAAGGGCACAATGGAAGGGAAGGATCAGCGGACACGCTTCAGAGATCAACAGACGTTCCTCAACAGGAACTCCACGATCTTTCAGCATGTTGATCTCTTTCATCAGGGCGTCAGGTGCAAGCACCACACCGTTGCCAATAATGCATTTCACATTATCGCGCAAGATACCCGATGGGATCAGATGAAGAACGGTTTTTTCACCGTCGATAACCAAGGTATGACCAGCATTGTGGCCGCCTTGATAGCGAACTACATATTTTGCCTGTTCTGTTAGAAGGTCGACAATCTTACCTTTTCCTTCGTCACCCCATTGGGTGCCGAGAACAACTACGTTTTTGCCCATTATTTGCTGCAAGGTTGCGGTTAAAAAAGAATTTTAACAGATCTTAGTTAATAAGGGCAAGCAGGCTATTTTTTACGCAAAAATAACCCAAATAACGACTCCAGCCGTGACTAATGCCCCACCAAGTCGCTGGATAACTTGCTGATTTTGATGGGAGAGTTCATTTAAATAACGACGCCATTTATTTGGGAATAATAATGGACCAAGGCCTTCCAAAACCAACACAAGTGCCACTGCTAGCATAAAAATCTGAAAAGTCATGCTTACCTCAAACTCACTCGCTTAATATAAATTTATTGTATATCAGCATACTCCAACCAAAGAGTTTTCTTATACCGTCAATTTTTAACCAATAAAAAACCCAGCATAGGCTGGGTTTTTTGATATTCCAAAAACGAATTAACGCTTAGAGAATTGTGGCTTACGACGTGCTTTACGTAGACCCACTTTCTTACGCTCAACTTTACGAGCGTCACGGGTAACGAAACCAGCAGAACGTAGTGATGGACGCAGTGCTTCATCTAATTGCATCAGAGCACGGGTAATACCGTGACGGATTGCGCCTGCTTGGCCAGTGATACCACCGCCTTTAACAGTTACATAGATGTCCAGCTTGTCAGTCATTTCAACTAACTCTAAAGGTTGACGAACAACCATACGAGCAGTTTCACGACCAAAATACTGATCCAAAGGACGTTGATTTACAACGATGTTGCCACTACCTGCTTTAGCGAAAACGCGAGCTGTAGAGGTTTTGCGACGGCCAGTGCCGTAGTACTGAGTTGCAGCCATTTGCTTAATCCCGTTTAGATATCAAGAACTTGAGGTTGTTGTGCAGTGTGGTTATGTTCTGCGCCAGCGTAAACTTTCAGTTTACGGAACATGGCACGGCCCAGAGGACCTTTTGGTAACATACCCTTAACTGCTTTCTCGATGATCATTTCTGGCTTTTGCGCTTGCAGCTTTTCAAAGCTGATTTGCTTAATGCCACCAGGGAAGCCTGAATGCGAGTAGTACGTTTTGCCTTTCGCTTTGTTACCAGTAACAGTCACTTTTTCAGCATTAACAACAATGATGTAATCACCGGTATCAACGTGTGGAGTGTATTCTGGCTTATGCTTACCGCGTAAACGGACAGCGATTTCAGTAGCGATACGACCTAAAGTTTTGCCGTCTGCGTCGACGACGAACCAGTCACGAGTTACAGTTTCTGGTGTAGCAGTAAAAGTCTTCATTATTACAAAAACCCAAAGTTAATTTTCTGTCTCACATGTTGTCTGCATTTGCAAACAACACAAAATTGCCTTTTAGTACCCCTTCGAGCACCGACTTCGGCTTACAACTTCCGCCCAATTGGCGGAGTAACGTGGGCAGGTGGCGGAGTATAGACAAAGCTGAGTTAAAAATCACCTGATATTTTGATAAAAATTATAAAATATCGACCAATCGGACTTGTCATCCTAAGGATTAACAAGCCTCTGGTGATTTAAGGCCGCAGCTAATGCAAAACTCTTACACTACTGGGTTACGGCAGGTGTTCGGTTTTTAAATAATCGTGGGATTGCATCTCAATTAAGCGTGAACGGCAACGCCTAAATTCGAAGTTAAGCAAACCATCGGCATAAATATCTTCGAGTGGCACTTGAGCCGATACAATCAGCTTTACATTGCGCTCGTAAAATTCGTCGACCATAGCTAAAAAACGTCTAGCGATGTCATCGCCAGTCAAAAAGGCGCCCATTTGTTCTATGCCACTCACGAGGACAGTGTGATAAATCCGCGCAAGTTCCATGTAATCACGCTGGCTTCGTGGACCATCACAGAGCGCTCTAAAATCGGCCAACAATACTCCCTGCGCCTGTTGCCGAATACTAATACTGCGGCCTTCTATTTCGATGTCAGCAGTAAGCACCTCAGACTCAGGCGCTAACTGACTAAAATAACGTATAAGATTGGCATCAGCTTGTGCATCTAATGGATGATGATAAATCTCTGCTTGCTCAAGGGTACGCAATCGATAGTCAATGCCAGAATCCACATTGAGCACTTCACAATGTTGATTAATTAG
This sequence comes from Shewanella sp. SW32, assembly GCF_025653365.1. Classification (NCBI taxonomy): domain Bacteria; kingdom Pseudomonadati; phylum Pseudomonadota; class Gammaproteobacteria; order Alteromonadales; family Shewanellaceae; genus Shewanella; species Shewanella sp. SW32. The sequence continues at coordinate 22,776 of NZ_JAKKSJ010000028.1, forward strand.
AGCTATCGCAGGTAAGAAACGTGCGCGCTGTAAGCCATTTTTGTATAAGTCGTCGGGGATAATATTCGAGGTTGCAACCAGTACAACGCCTTCTTTAAATAACGCTTGAAACAGCGTACCTAATAGCATGGCATCGGTAATATCAGAGACAAAGAATTCATCGAAACAGATAACGCGATATTTTGCAGCCATCTTTTTCGCAATCACCAACAAGGGATCGCGCACGCCTTTCAGCTCATCTAAATCTAAATGTAGCTGATGCATGAAACGATGGAAGTGAGCCCGCAGCTTTTGATCGCCAGGCAAGGCATCAAAAAAAGTATCCATCAGGTAAGTTTTACCGCGCCCAACTCCGCCCCAAAGATACAGGCCTTTAGGTGATGCTGGTGCCGATTTTAAGCCTAATGCGCTAAACAATTTCCCTACAATAGAACTCGGCTCTTCTGCCGTAGTTAAGTCTTCATAGACACGTTGTAACGCCTTAACGGCAATTTCTTGAGCCGGATCATGGGAAAAACCGTCACGGGTAAGATCTTTTTGATAATGCTGCCAAGGGCTTAACTGAGGCACGTTTAAATTCTCTTATGTCCTTTATTAAAACTGTGACGATATTAGCACGGCCAATATGACGCAGGATATATTAATGCAGAATACGACTTTTACCTTAACGCTAAACTGCATACAAACGTCTAATAAGCATCTATGCTGTAGGTCATTTTAATCGGCAAAATCCGCTAATATTGGGGCTTGAAAAATCCTAATCTCGCCCACAGATTTCTGTTCAGAAACAAGTATGAAACAGCCGACAAAATAGGCTGAAAAAATTAACATTTATTAATATAATGAACTTTTTCAATAAGGTGCGAGTCAGAGTGATTACCTAGGCAAATAGCCGGTACCGATACAGATTTGATCTGGCACTCGCACGATTGCTGATGCATTACATCCAGATCTTTCAACCCTTATTTGGAGTTATGAATAGATGAAAACAAAATTATCTGTACTTTCAGCCGCAATGTTAGCCGCGACCCTGACTATAATGCCTGTCGTCTCACAGGCCGCCATTCCACAGACGGTTGAGGGACAATCCATTCCAAGTCTTGCGCCTATGCTTGAGCGTACGACGCCCGCAGTCGTATCAGTAGCGGTAACGGGGACTCATGTTTCTAAGCAAAGAGTACCTGATGTTTTCCGTTACTTTTTCGGCCCTAATGCGCCACAAGAGCAAGTGCAAGAACGTCCTTTTAGAGGCTTAGGCTCAGGCGTCATTATTGACGCAGAAAAAGGCTATATCGTCACGAACAACCATGTGATTGACGGTGCTGATGATATTCAAGTTGGTCTTCACGATGGCCGTGAAGTAAAAGCAAAACTGATTGGTACTGACTCAGAGTCAGATATCGCATTATTGCAAATTGAAGCGAAAAATCTCATCGCAATCAAATCCTCTGATTCCGATGATTTACGCGTAGGTGACTTTGCCGTTGCCATTGGTAACCCCTTCGGCTTAGGTCAAACCGTCACCTCGGGCATTGTTAGTGCTTTAGGCCGTAGCGGCTTAGGCATTGAAATGCTGGAAAACTTTATTCAAACCGATGCCGCGATTAACAGTGGTAACTCGGGTGGCGCACTCGTCAATCTTAACGGCGAGTTAATTGGGATTAACACCGCAATCGTAGCACCGGGCGGCGGTAACGTCGGTATTGGCTTTGCCATCCCTGCTAATATGGTGAAAAACCTCGTGGCACAAATTGCCGAACACGGAGAAGTACGCCGCGGTGTATTAGGTATTTCGGGACGTGATCTCGATAGCCAACTCGCCCAAGGTTTCGGTTTAGACACTCAACACGGCGGCTTCGTGAATGAAGTAGCCAAGGGCAGTGCCGCAGAGAAGGCCGGTATAAAAGCAGGCGATATTATCATCAGCGTTGATGGCCGTGGTATTAAGTCATTCCAAGAACTTCGGGCTAAAGTCGCCACTATGGGTGCAGGTGCTAACGTTGAGTTAGGACTCATCCGTGACGGTGATAAGAAAACAGTTAAAGTGACCTTAGGTGAAGCGAGCCAAACCAGTGAATCTGCGGCGGGCGCCGTGCATCCTATGTTGCAAGGTGCGTCCTTAGAAAACTCATCTAAGGGCATTGAAATTACCGATGTCGCACAAGGCTCACCAGCGGCCATGAGTGGCTTACAAAAAGGAGATGTGATTGTCGGTATTAACCGTACTGCGATTAAAGATCTTAAGACACTTAAAGCACAACTTAAAGATCAAGAAGGTGCCGTTGCACTGAAGATAATGCGTGATAAGAGCATGTTGTATTTAGTCCTACGTTAATCGACAAAATAGGCCATTTTTTCTGCCATAGATAAGCATAGGGAGCTTAGGTTCCCTATGCTTACATCGATTAAACATGTTAATCTAACTCACCTTTTTCTAGATCCATCCTGCCATGACTATAAAAGACACTCTGTTATATCTCGGTAAAGCCACCCTTTTCGGCCTTATCATGGCGGCCATGTTTTTATTGGTGACACGTTATTTCGATAACCAATCCCTCGGCAGTAGTCTGCTACAAACCCGTGCCAACAACACAGTCGAGCTATCCTTTGCCAAGGCGGTACGCCGTGCAGCTCCTGCCGTTGTAAATATTTATAGCCTCAGCATAGATCAAAATCGGCCGCTTAATTCAGGCTCACTTCAAGGTCTAGGCTCTGGGGTGATAATGAGTAAAGAAGGTTATATTCTCACTAATTATCATGTCATTAAGAAGGCCGATGAGATTGTTGTCGCCCTGCAAGATGGACGCAAATTTACCTCTGAAGTGGTTGGTTTCGATCCTGAAACCGATTTATCGGTACTCAAAATTGAAGGCGATAACTTACCAATTGTCCCCGTTAATCTCGACAGTCCGCCTCAAGTCGGTGATGTCGTACTCGCTATTGGTAATCCCTACAATTTAGGCCAAACCATTACCCAAGGCATCATCAGTGCCACGGGGCGCAACGGCTTAAGTTCAGGTTACTTAGACTTCCTACAAACCGATGCAGCGATTAATGCGGGTAACTCGGGTGGCGCACTCATTGACACTAACGGCAGCCTTATCGGTATTAATACCGCAGCATTCCAAGTGGGTGAAGAAGGTGGCGGCCATGGGATTAACTTCGCTATCCCGATTAAATTAGCCCACAGCATTATGGGTAAGTTGATTAAAAACGGCCGCGTGATCCGTGGTGCCTTAGGAATTTCTGGCGAGCCGATTAATCCTGTGGTGGCACAAATCCTTAATCTACCCGATCTCAAAGGTGTGCTCGTTACGGGTGTCGATCCTAATGGCCCTGCGGCCCGAGCCCTGCTAATGCCAAGGGATGTGATTATTAAATACGATGGTGAAGATGTGCCAGGCGTTGAAATGCTAATGGACCGCATCGCTGAAACCACACCGGGTAAGAAAGTGATGATGACTGTGATACGCCAAGGTAAACAACAAGAGTTGCCTGTGATTATCGATGAGAAGGTTGTGATCGATAACTAGAGCGTCACTCAGCATTACGCGCTCAAAGGCAGAAAACAAAAAACCAGCATTTAGCTGGTTTTTTAATGATTCAAAATTAGCTTAAGTCAGTAACAGATCACTGAATACGCACAACCTGTGCGCCTAAACCTTGAAACTTATTCTCAATATGCTCATAGCCACGATCTAAGTGATAGATACGATCGACAATCGTCTTACCATCGGCCACTAAGCCCGCAATCACTAGACTCGCTGACGCACGTAAATCCGTCGCCATTACCTGAGCACCACTTAAAGATTCAATCCCTTGAATGATGCAGGTATTACCTTCAAGCTCCATGGTAGCGCCCATACGGATAAGTTCGGGCACATGCATAAAACGATTTTCGAAGATAGTCTCAGTTATGGTTGCCGTGCCTTGCGCTAAGGCATTGAGTACACAAAACTGCGCCTGCATATCAGTCGGAAAGCCAGGATAAGGTGCCGTCTTGATATTCACCGCCTTCGGACGTTTACCCTGCATATCGAGCTCAATCCAATCTTCGCCCGTAGTAATCGTCGCGCCTGCATCTTCAAGTTTTGCGATGACCGACTCCAGTGAAGCAGGATCGGCTTTTAAACAACGAATACGGCCACGAGTTACCGCGGCAGCAACGAGGAAGGAACCGGTTTCAATACGATCTGGCATCACGCGGTAATTACAGCCCTGTAAACGCTCAACCCCTTGAATACGCAGTGTCGCACTGCCTACACCAGTGATTTTTGCACCCATAGCAATTAAGCAATTAGCGAGATCGATCACTTCAGGTTCGCGTGCCGCGTTTTCAATCACGGTTTCGCCATCGGCTAATGCTGCGGCCATCAGTAAGTTTTCGGTGGCTCCAACACTCACCATGTCCATAAAGATATGTGCGCCTTTAAGACGACCATCAACACGGGCCTTGATATAACCTTCTTTCACTTCAATCTTGGCGCCCATCATTTCGAGGCCATGTAAGTGCAAGTTCACTGGTCTTGCGCCAATGGCACAGCCGCCAGGCAATGACACGTCAGCAGTACCATAACGCGCCAATAACGGCCCTAAGATCAAGATAGAAGCACGCATGGTTTTCACTAGATCATAGGGAGCGCAAAACTCATTCAGATTAGTGGTAGAAATGCGGATCTGTCCGTCACCGAGTTCAGTCACTTCAGCGCCGAGACAGCGTAATAACTTACAGCTCGTACTCACATCACGCAGATTGGGCACGTTAGAAACCACAAAATCGGTTTCAGCCAATACACCCGCCATCAGAATAGGCAAAGCTGCATTTTTAGCACCCGAAATAATCACATCACCGGCAAGCGGGGGGCTTGCCTGAATTGTTAGTTTATCCACTTTTCCTCACTAGCTAGGCATGTTGAAAACTTTTTCGCGTTTCCATTGAGTCGGCGTGAAAGTTTTGATCGTTAATGCATGTAATTCACCGCTGGCAATGTGTGCCGTCAACGGTGCATAAATGGCTTGTTGCTGTTTGACTCGGCTCATACCATCGAAGCATTCACCTACGGCGATCACTTTATAATGGCTACCATCCGAGCTAGCGTGAACTTCTTCAAGCCCTAACGCATCACGTAAAATCTGTTCGATTAAGCTGCATTCCATGAAATCTATTACCCTATTCTCAATGCGCTTCTTCGGTAAAGAAGGCATCTAAATCATATAAATCAATTAGTTTTTTAAGTTGTGGTGAAGCAGAACTCAATACAAGTTGGCTGCGATGTTCACGCACTAACGCCAGCAAAAATGCCATGCCAGCGCTATCACTGTATTCGAGCCCAGACAGAGACAATATCTGGGTTGACTCATTCAGCAGTTGTTGCCGCTGTGGCCAAAGTGTAATGACATCGGCTTGGGTTATGCGCCCTTTGAGATGACAAACTGTCCCCTGTTGGACAAATTCAATCACGACTGTGACTTCCCTGACTTAGCCTTCATGACCACTTTCTCTTTAGTGCGATCTTCAAGCATCTTAATCACGGGATCGATGCCCTGTTGGCGAATTAGATTAGAGATTTCCGACTGCTTAGAAGACAGTAAGCTCACACCTTCGGCAACTAAATCAAATGCCTTCCATGAGTCATCCTTTAAACGACGCGCCTTAAACAACAGTTTAATCGGTGGGCGACCGGCTTCGATGATCTGCACGTTTACATCGACCATTTTCTCTTTGCTGAAATCAATCCCAGGTGAGAATTCCACTTTTTGATTAGTATATTCAGTAAAGGCTTGGGCATAAGTAGAGATTAAATAACCTTCAAAAGCATTGACGAAACGATTGCGTTGCTCTTCGGTTGAATCCTTAAGATATTGGCCTAATACCTTATAAGAAGCGTATTTATAATCGACATAAGGCATGAGTTCTTCACGAACAATCACCTTTAAATGGTCTGAATTTGCGTCGATTAATGCTTTATCTTTGTGAAAACGGTCGAATGTTTTATTGGCAACGGCTTTCACCATGGCATACGGATCTGTCGTATCGACAACCACATCAGCGGCGACTGCGCTCGTTGCCCCTAAAACCATCACTAACAGCAATAAAAAACGAGATAAGTTTTTAAACATAGCGGTAACCCCTATTTATCCTTCGAACCCATACTATATAAGAACTGACCAATCAGCTCCTCCAACACTAATGCCGAGCGTGTGTCGTCAATCTTATCGCCATCTTTGAGCATACTGACATCATCGTCGACAAAACCCGGTGTTAACCCTAAGAATTGCTCGCCCAACAAACCCGAAGTCAAAATGGCTAAACTACTGGTTTCAGGGAATTTATCGTAACGCTTGTCCATCACTAATGTGACCACAGCCACTAACTTAACTGGGTCTAAATCTATGCTGCTCACTCGGCCAACGACAACACCGCCAACCTTGACTGGCGAACGCACCTTCAAACCACCAATGTTGGTAAAATTGGCTTGTATGGTATAAGTGCTATCGCTGCTTTTTACTTCAATATTGGCGACGTTAAAGACTAAGACCAAAAAAGCGGCCAATCCTGTTAAAAGAAACACACCCACTAATAATTCAATTTTTCGTGTCAACATGTTCAGCTACCACTCTGTTAATCCATCTAACCTGTGTCGAAATCCGCAGTGTTCCGTTAGCGGCCAAACATCAGGGCTGTCAGTAAAAAATCCAATGCCAATACAGCGAGACTCGACTGAACGACAGTCTGGGTCGTTGCACGGCTGATGCCTTCCGGATTTGGGATCACTTGATAACCGCGATATAACGCAATCCAAGTGACCACTACGGCAAACACACCACTTTTGATCAAGCAGTTAACTATGTCCTGACGCCATTCGACAGACGCCTGCAGAATCGACCAAAACGCACCACTGTCGATCCCTTTCCATTCCACGCCAACAAGGTGCCCGCCATAAATACCTACAGCGGTAAACATCAACGCCAGCAATGGCATACTGATCACTCCAGCCCAAAAGCGCGGTGCAATAATCTGCCTTAATGGGTCAATCGCCATCATTTCTAAACTAGAAAGCTGCTCAGTACTTTTCATTAAACCAATTTCAGCGGTTAATGCTGAACCCGCCCGTCCCGCAAACAATAACGCGGTAACAACTGGCCCTAACTCACGCAGTAAACTGAGCGCCACCATAGGACCTAAGCTTTCTTCGGTGCCAAAACCAACTAAGATGTTGTAGCCTTGCAGTGCGAGCACCATGCCGATAAAGAGTCCTGAGACTAAAATAATCACCATAGATTGCACACCGACCACATAAATCTGGCGCACTAATAATGGAAAACCTTTACGCACGCGTGGCCAGCGAAAAATCGCGCCCCACAGCATAAGGCCTGCACGGCCAAAACCGAGCACTAGCTCAATCGCGCTGCGGCCTAAGTCGGCAATACTGTCGATTAACTTCACTTGCCAACTCCTTTTGCCATTAATTCTTGCTGGTAATCATTTGCCGGATAATGGAACGGCACAGGGCCGTCCGGAGCACCTTGAATAAACTGTTTCAGCTGCGGATTATCAGCGTACTTTAATTCTTCAGGGGTACCGTGGGCGATGACTTTTTTGTCAGCCACCACATATACATAATCGGCAATGCCAAGCACTTCATCCACATCGTGGGACACCACAATGGAAGTCAGATTCAGCGCATCGGATAACTCACGAATAAGCTTTACTAACACGCCCATCGATATTGGGTCTTGCCCTGCAAAAGGCTCATCGTACATCACCATTTCAGGTTCAAGCGCTATGGCTCTAGCTAATGCGGCGCGGCGTTGCATACCACCGGACAATTCGCTTGGCATCATCTGAGCGGCACCACGTAAACCTACGGCTTCAAGCTTCATCAGCACGATAGTGCGAATAATGTCTTCAGGCAGTCCAGAATGTTCACGCAGCGCAAACGCCACGTTATCGAACACATTGATGTCGGTAAACAGCGCGCCACTTTGAAACAGCATGCTCATCCGCTTACGCAGACTAAATAATTCATTACGACCCACGCCATGGATATCGTGACCGTCGAATAACACTTGTCCATGGTCAGGCGTTAATTGGCCGCCAATCAATTTCAACAGGGTCGTTTTGCCTATGCCGCTCGGCCCCATGATCGCCGTCACCTTGCCCCTTGGAATGGACAGGCTAATATCTTCATATATCACACGCTGACCGCGGCTAAACCCCAAATTACGGATCTCAACCAACGGCGTTTGTTCTTGAGTCATGCTTGATTCCGACATTTGCAAATGAGGTGATCCTAGTCTTCCGAGACTGACCAATCGAAGAGCCGCAAATTGTACGTAATTGCGCTTTAACCTACAACCGAATCGACACTATCGCCCTGCGATACTTTCAATTTGCCTCATTTACAGCGAAAATGCGCCCTAAGTTTTCACTCTGCACAGGTAAAATGTTACTTAATGTTTTCAACCTAGTTGCAGAATTGGCAGTATTGGCTAATTCGTTCGCACTTAGCTCACTCTTTGCCCACTTTTATCGGGGAGAGTCGATACGCAATTGCGCAATAGAGGCATCCCATAGGGTAATACCCGCTGCAATATGGGATAAATCCATTGAAATAAACGACAAAGACGATGATATTGCTCAAGACCTTCTGCCGCTAAACACGTTATTGTGCGTGAATAGCTAACGCAGCTGAACTTGACGAGTCGGATCAATCGCTCTAGCCTGCCGCAATTGTTTTGCTGTTTTCGGTAATAAACCACAGTAAGACATAAGCTAAATTGTCTGAAAACAAACTAATACTTGGCAGAAAGCCTATTACATATCATCTTTATCGCGTACCAAATTGTGCTATTCCAATCCCATCAATGGGGCGACAAAGACAATGCAAAAAGAGAGATAGACATGGTAGACAAATCACAACTGCGCCAATGGGGTTGTAAAGTTATCGACATTGAAAAGTCAGCCCTAGACAATCTTTATCAATATGTTGATTCGGCTGAGTTTGCAGAGGCTTGCGAGTTGATCCTCAACTGCACAGGCAAAGTGATTGTCATGGGAATGGGCAAATCGGGCCATATCGGCAATAAGATTTCTGCCACCCTCGCCAGCACAGGAACGCCCGCATTTTTTGTGCATCCGGGTGAAGCCAGCCACGGAGATCTGGGTGTATTGGCCGATAACGATGTGATTTTAGCGATTTCAAATTCTGGTGAGTCGAGCGAAATCCTCACCTTAATGCCGGTCATCCAACGTATGGGCGTGCCTGTTATTGCGGTAACGGGTAAACCCGAATCGAATATGGCGCGATTATCTAAAGTGCATTTATGTATTGAAGTCCCAGAAGAGGCTTGCCCACTTGGACTTGCCCCCACCTCAAGTACCACAGCAACCTTAGTGATGGGCGATGCCATCGCCATTGCGCTGCTGCAAGCAAAAGGCTTTACCCGTGATGATTTTGCTATGTCCCATCCCGGCGGTGCATTAGGACGTAAGTTGCTGTTAAAAGTCTGCGATGTCATGCATAGCGGTGATGACTTACCGCTCGTCAACCACGATATTTGCATCACAGAAGCTCTGTACGAAATCTCCAAGAAAGGCTTAGGCATGACGGCGATTATTGATGATCAGCGCAAGCTGGTTGGTATCTTCACCGACGGTGATTTACGCCGCGTTATTGATGCCGAAGTGAATTTACGCACGACGCCCATTGCCGATGTGATGACCCGTAACTGCGTCACGATCACGGATAATGTATTGGCCGCCCAAGCGCTGCAAGTGATGGACTCAAAAAACATCAACGGATTAATTGTTATTGATAAAGACCGCCATCCTATCGGCGCTCTTAACATGCTAGACATGGTTAAAGCAGGAGTCATTTAATGCCACAGCAAGGATTTTACGGCCCAATCAGTGATGATGTGTGGCAACGCGCGCAAAAGATTAAACTGTTAATCTGTGACGTCGATGGGGTGTTTTCCGACGGCCGTATTTACTTGAGCAATAGCGGCGAAGAGCTCAAAGCCTTCCATACCCGTGACGGTTATGGCGTGCGCTCACTACTCACCAGCGGTTTCAACCTCGCCGTGATCACAGGACGTCAATCCAAAATCGTTGAAAACCGTATGACAGCCCTTGGTGTTACCCATATTTACCAAGGCGTAGATAATAAGTTCGAGCCCTATGAAGCATTGCTCGCACTTTATGGTGTCACCCCAGAAGAAGTGGCTTATATCGGTGATGATATTGTCGATCTCCCCGTGATGAATGTCGTCGGTTTAGCGGTCAGTGTTGCCGATGGTCATCCCTATGTGCGTCAGCACGCCCACTTTGTCACTACGCTCAATGGTGGCCACGGTGCACTGCGTGAACTCACAGATCTGTTACTCCTAAGTCAAAATAAATTCACTTCGGCCCATGGAATGAGTATATGAGTCGTGTGACACTCGCGATTATCGCTTTTTTTGGAACTGCACTAGCGCTTTACTGGCAGGTCCAGAACAAACACAGCGGTGATTCCGATAACAGAGTTAAAGATCAAAATACCCCAGATTTCATCGTTGAAGATCTGCGCAGTGCTGAGTTCAATGAGCAAGGACTAGTGAATAGCCGTGTGACGGCGAAACACATGGAACATTATGATTCAACGAATCAAACTTTCTTTACTCAACCTGTTTATCTTGTTTATCCAGACCAAGGTAAAGCACAATGGCAACTCAGGGCAGATCAGGGCAAGCTAAACAAGGAAACTGGCAAGGTTGTATTAGAAAATAATGTTATTATCGATGCCATTAGCCCAGAAGAACCGATTCAGACCTTGTCCACCAGTTATCTGGAACTCGATCTCAACACTATGATAATGACCTCTGACCGTACCATTTACGTCACAGGGAAAGATTTTAATATTCAAGGCCAAGGCCTTTATGCCGACCTCAACGCGCAAGAAGTGCAATTGACCAGTCAGGTAGTAGGAACATATGAAGCAAAATAACGTATTACTTGCCAGCCTAATGCTAATTATGAGCATGAGTGCTTTCGCGAAAGTCGGCGACTTAAAGCAGGAAGTTAAAATCAAAGCTGTGAGCCAAACTGCGGATATCAAAAACAACCAGATCATTTTCTTTGGTCCGGTTGAAGTTACCCAAGGCTCAATAAAAATCCAAGCAAATGAACTGCGTGCATTTTCCGCTGAAGGTGAAAATAGCAAAACTTTGGTCGCCACAGGTAACCCTGCTACGTATAGCCAAATATTAGACGATGGCCGTCCTGCATCGGCTAGCGCGAAAGAAATTCGTTACGATATGGCAAGCCGCACCTTAACACTGAAAGGTATGGCGTCATTAGATCAAGCGGGTAGCCAAGTTACAGGCAATTTAATCCGCTATAACATGATTCAACAGAAATTGATGGCCGAGAGTACTGGCAGTGGTGACGATCGCGTGATCACTATTATTCAGCCTGAAAACTATCAAGATGATGCTAAATCAGACGCTCCGGCGGATAAACCTGTAAAAAAGCAGGACTCTAAATGACCCAAATCACCTTAAGAGCACAAAATCTGGCGAAAAGTTACAAGAGTCGCCAAGTGGTTAAAGACGTCAGTCTGACGGTAAAAACCGGTCAAGTCGTTGGCCTACTCGGTCCAAACGGTGCAGGTAAAACCACGACCTTTTACATGGTTGTCGGGCTAGTGAAGAGCGATAAGGGACATATCTTTATCGACGATGATGATTTAACCGCAGATCCTATGCATCTGCGTGCCCGCAAAGGCATAGGTTACTTACCGCAAGAAGCCAGTATCTTTCGTAAGCTAACTGTTCATGACAACATCATGGCCGTACTGCAAACTCGTAAAGAACTTAAAAATGAAGAACGAGAAGAAGAACTAGAACATCTGCTCGAAGAGTTTCATATCACCCACATCCGTGACAGCCAAGGCATGTCATTGTCGGGTGGCGAACGTCGTCGCGTCGAAATTGCGCGGGCTTTAGCCGCTAATCCTAAGTTCATTTTGCTCGATGAACCGTTTGCTGGCGTCGATCCTATTTCGGTTATCGACATCAAGAAGATTATCGAACAACTCAAAAGTCGCGGCCTTGGCGTATTGATCACAGACCATAATGTCCGCGAGACATTAGATGTATGTGAACATGCTTATATTGTGAGTCACGGAAACCTGATTGCCGAAGGAACTCCAGCAGAGATCTTAGACAATCAGCAAGTTAGGGCTGTGTACTTAGGTGAACAATTCAGGCTATAGTTAATCGAGCGAAGCCAATGGAGGCAATTTATACCGCCATTGGGCTTCACTCAAGATAATAATAAGCGACCTTATCCAACAATAATAACGTAGGGATCAGCGGTAACATGAAAGCGTCACTCCAGCTCAAACTGGGTCAACAGTTAACCATGACGCCACAATTACAACAGGCCATACGTCTGTTGCAACTGTCGTCATTAGAACTGCAGCAAGAGATCCAGCAAGCATTAGATTCTAATCCCCTTCTCGAGCTGGAAGAGGATCAATTCGACGCCACTAAAACCCCTGTAAACCAAACGCTATCCGATACGGATTTCAGTGAATCTAGCACTCTGCCACCAGAAAAAGACAGCTCCACCATAGACACGGCAGAGTCGCTAACCAAAGAATCCATGCCTGATGAGCTCCCCATGGACACCACATGGGATGAAGTGTTTACCGCCTCCCCAAACTCAGGCCCCGGCGGCAGTCGTGAAGACGATATGCCCTTCCAAGGCGAGACCAGTGAAGGTTTGTACGAACACTTAGAATGGCAAAAAAACCTCACCCCGTTTTCTGAAACCGATTTAGCCATTGCCACCGCCATTATTGATGCCATTGACGATCAGGGCTATCTCACCCAAAGCACTGAAGAAATTCTCGAAGCCATGGGCAATCCTGAAGTTGAGCTTGACGAAGTCGAAGCCGTACTCAAGCGTATTCAGCATTTTGATCCCATAGGCGTTGCCGCCCGCGATTTAAGTGAATGCCTGCTGATCCAACTGTCGCATTTCGCCGCTGATACTCCCAACCTAGAAAATGCCCGCATGCTGATCAAAGATCATTTAGATCTGATCGCCGCCCGTGATTTTAGGTTATTGATGCGTAAGACTAAATTAAAAGAAGATGAATTAAGGGATGGTATAGCACTTATCCAAACCCTCAATCCTCGCCCAGGTTTGTTGATCACGCCCAATAATGACGAATACGTTATCCCAGATGTGTCTGTGTCGAAGAAAAATGGCCGCTGGGTGGTTGAGCTTAATCCTGACTGCATGCCCAAAATCAATGTAAATCAACATTATGCTTCAATGGCGCGCAGCACTAAAAACCAAGCCGATAGCCAATTTATTCGCGGCCATCTGCAAGAGGCTAAATGGTTTATTAAGAGCCTAGAAAGCCGTAACGACACTTTGCTTAAAGTTGCTAATTGCATAGTGCAATATCAGCAAGGTTTCTTTGAGTATGGTGAAGAAGCCATGAAGCCTATGGTGCTTAACGATATTGCCGAAGCGGTAGAAATGCATGAGTCCACCATCTCACGGGTCACAACTCAAAAATACATGCATACCCCTAAGGGACTTTTTGAACTAAAATACTTCTTCTCTAGCCACGTCGGTACTGACGATGGTGGTGAGTGCTCATCCACAGCAATCAGAGCCTTTATAAAGAAACTGGTGGCAGCGGAAAACCAGAAAAAACCATTAAGCGATAGTAAGATGGCACAACTTCTGGCAGAACAAGGGATCAACGTAGCCCGCAGAACCATTGCGAAGTACCGAGAGGCTATGCTTATTCCACCTTCTAATCAGCGTAAAAGTTTATAACCTACAGTGGATATCGGAGGACGTTTCTATGCAAATAAACCTGAGTGGGCACCATATCGAAATTACCGAATCGTTACGTGCATATGTAGAAGAAAAGTTTTCAAAACTTGAACGCCATTTCGAACAGATCAATAATGTGCACGTTGTGCTCAATGTTGAGAAAATGCAACAGATTGCCGAAGCGAGAATAAACCTCATAGGTGGTGAAGTTTTTGCGACTTCAGAGCATGCTGACATGTATGCCGCTATAGACGCCCTGATTGACAAGCTTGACCGTCAGGTTATTAAACACAAAGAGAAGTTAACAAAACACTAATAATGGAACTTTGTACCATACTGCGGCCGGAGTGCACTACCTGCGCCACTCCGGGCAGCAAGAAAAAGGTACTGGAACTCATCAGCGACTTAGTCGCTGCCCAGTACCCGACCCTCTCATCTCAAGAGATATTCGAAAGCCTAGTGGCGCGCGAAAAGATGGGGAGCACAGGTATAGGTAACGGCATCGCCATTCCACATGGTCGACTAGCCGATATAGATCAGCCCATTGCCATACTCATTAAGTGTGAAGAGCCGATAGCATTTGATGCTATCGATAAGCAACCTGTTGATATTTTATTTGCACTACTGGTGCCTGCAGACCAATGTCAGCAGCACTTAAGTACTTTGTCTTGCATGGCCGAAAAGCTGAGCGACAAGCAAATATTAAAGCAATTACGCAAGACGCATGATGAAACGGAACTCTATCAGGTAATCACTGGATGAAACTGGTCATAGTGTCGGGCCGCTCAGGCTCAGGCAAATCTGTCGCCCTTAGGGTACTCGAAGATCTCGGCTATTATTGTGTCGATAACCTTCCCTTGCCATTGATTGGCAGTTTGCTTGAGCAACTCAAAGGCAGTAACGATCTCGTCGCCATCAGTGTCGACGTGCGTAACATGCCTGAGCAGGATAAGGTCTTAGTGAAACAACTCGCTAGCCTACCTCCAGATACTGAGTTAACGAGCTTCTTCCTTAACTCCAGCGATAAAATTCTGCTCAAGCGTTACAGCGAAACCCGCCGTTTGCATCCTTTGTCGAAGAGCCGAGTCTCTTTGCAAGAAGCGATAAAGCTGGAGGGGAAACTGCTCGAGCCTATGTCAAAACTGGTCGATCACTACATAGATACGTCGAATCTGAATATCTATGATTTAAGCGACCAAGTCAGACAAATTCTCCTTGGTAGCGTCGATAAAGAACTCGTGATCAACTTCGAGTCCTTTGGCTTTAAGCACGGAATGCCCACCGAAGCAGACTTTATGTTCGATGTGCGCTTCCTGCCCAATCCCCACTGGGAGTTGGCGCTGCGGCCATTGACTGGCTTAGATGAACCCGTAGCTGAGTTCTTAAATCGTCAACCACTGGTCAATAAGTTCATCTGGCAAATCGAAAATTTACTGGAGACTTGGCTGCCGCACCTTGAGCGTAACAATCGCAGTTATTTAACTGTGGCCATTGGCTGCACAGGTGGACAGCACAGATCGGTTTACGTCGCAGAGCAATTGGCCAAACGCTTTAGTAACGGTAAACATAAAGTTTATGCCCGTCATCGAGAGCTCAACAATGCCAAAGCTTGAACGTCAGATAACTATCTGTAATAAGCTCGGTTTACATGCCCGTGCCGCCACTAAGTTGGTGGTACTGGCTTCCGAGTTTGATGCGACCATCACCTTAATCCAAGGCGATAAACAAGCATCGGCCGCCAGTGTACTTGGCTTACTGATGCTTGAAACTGGCATGGGTAAGACCATCAAGCTTATCGCCGAAGGCCCAGATGCAGAGCCGGCTCTCGATGCCATTTGTGCCTTAATCGACGCTAAGTTTGACGAAGCCTGTTAGTTTCACTTCACACTAAGCACTTCATCGTTAGTTTCACTTCATGTCTAGTTTAAAAAACTTGCCATTCACACATGGCAAAACATTTGTCGCTCGACGATACAAGCCACAGGCGATTACACTAGCGGTCATTGCGCTGGCGCTGGCCTTACCTTAGCCGTCTTAATCTGTGTCATCGACTGACGCTTAGTCACCGTAAAATCCTAGCCCAACACTAAGATCTCAAACCAATTTGCCGCACAATGGAGGACAAATGCCCGTAGATAATGCAGAAAACGATCACACCGGACATAGTCTTGACCAGTTAAACCAAGCGCTTAGCAGCGGCATGTTCGTACACGTGCGCAATATGCTGCAAAAAATGGCCGCCTCAGATATCGCGCTGATCTTAGAATCATCACCGCCAAGTGCCAGACAAGTATTGTGGCAGCTCATCGATCAGGAACAAATAGGTGACATACTCGATGAGTTGAGTGAAGAACTCAAAGACCCACTGATCCGCAGCATGAGCCCTGAGCGAGTCGCGAAAGCGACAGCAAGCATGGACACCGACGATCTCGCCTATATTCTGCGAAGTCTTCCCGACGCCGTTTACAAACAAGTGTTGCAGTCGATGACGGAACAAAATCGCCTGAGGGTAGAACAAGCTCTATCTTATCCAGATGAGACCGCCGGCAGCTTGATGAACACAGATACAGTCACCTTAAGACCCGATGTGAATATTGATGTGGTGCTGCGCTATCTTCGGCAAAGGGGCAACCTACCCGATACCACAGATACCTTATATGTGGTCGACAAACAGGACAAAGTCCTTGGCGGTGTTAGGCTGGCAGATCTGCTGACTTGCGCGCCAAGCACCACAATTCGCAATATCATGGATCCCAATATTCAAAGTATTCCTGTGAGCATGTCCGACAGCGAAGTCGCGCAGAAATTCGAACGCAATGACTGGGTATCGGCACCTGTAGTCGACAGTGATGGTAAGCTGCTCGGGCGTATCACAATCGATGACGTAGTCGATGTTATCCGCGAAGATGCTGAACATTCCATGATGGGTATGGCGGGGATGGACGGAGATGAAGATACCTTTGGCCCTGTGCTAAAAAGTACCCTACGTCGCTCGCTCTGGCTCACTATAAACTTATTCGCCGCCCTGCTCGCCTCGTCGGTCAGCAATATGTTTGAAGGCACTATTGAGCAATTTGCCACTATCGCCATCCTAATGACGATTGTCCCTAGCATGGGCGGTGTTGCCGGTAATCAGACCTTAGCGCTCGTGATCCGTGGTATTGCTTTAGGCCATATAGGCCAAAGCAACGCTCGCTGGCTTATCGGTAAAGAGCTATCGATTGGTTTTCTCAATGGTTTGATGTGGTCGATTTTAGTCTTTGTCGCCGTGTGGCTATGGAAGGATGATATGGCACTGGCGGGATTAATTGGTAGCGCCATGCTGATCAATATGACAGTAGCTGGGCTTGCAGGTGCGAGTATTCCATTGATTTTAAAACGACTTAAAATCGATCCTGCCCTCGCTGGCGGTATGGTGCTCACCACAGTCACTGACGTGGTTGGCCTGTTCGCCTTCCTCGGGTTAGCGACGCTCTACCTGATGAACTAACGCTTTAACAGTTTGAGCTAATAACAAAAACGGCACCTCAAAGGTGCCGTTTTTTATCCCGCTGGAAAACTAAAGAAGGCTATTTTGCCGGAGGTTGAAAACCATAACTGCTCAGAATCGCTTGGCCTTTTGTCGATAGAATAAACTCAGCTAACGGCGTAGCGGCAGTATTAGCGCCTTGTAAAACCAGTAAACCATAGTCGGCACCCACGGCGAGTTCCTGCGGTAAATCGATGATTTGGAGACTCGGCACTTCTTTTTTAGCCAGCACAGCATTAGTGCAATAGGTTAAAAAGATATCCGCTTGCTTGTTTTCCATCACCCAGCCATAGGGATTGCGATCTTTAGGCGGTTTAACGCTCTCAGGACCGCCCGTCAGTTGTAATGCCTTGGTCTCTAACGCGGCTTTCGCATTGGGTTTTACCGCTTCGGCCTTAGCAAAAACGGCCCAGGCATAATCACCCGCGGGGTCGGCTTTCGGGGTTGAGGTACCGACTTTAATCTTAGGATCTAACAAGGTATCGAGTAACGTCGCACTCGTCACCTGAACTGTGTCTTGAGCAATGGCGCAGAGTTGATTACGGGCAAACATTTGCACTGCTTCGCCCTGACCTGAATCCACTAATGCCTGTGGATGTTTCATATTCGCCGAGGCAAAGATATCGACTTTCTCGCCCTCTTGAATGCGTTTTAACAATAAACCTGAGGGCGCATATTGCGCTACAACACTCATTTGCGACTGTGCTTGATAAGCAGCAATAATATCACTCATCGCAGCCTTTAAACTGCCTGCGGCGCGCAGTTCTATCGGCGCGACTCCTGTGGTCAGTTCGGCTTTCATCGGCACTCCTTGTACAGCTGTCACCATGATGACAGGACTTAAACTCAAGGCTACTAACACATTTTTGCTTATCATAGTCATATTCTCCTTTAGGCACTAAAAGTCATTCTTGTGACTTATCCCCATACAGAACGTGAAATCGATAAAGGGATCAAGCTGAAGTCATCCCAAGGTCATTAGCAGTGATATGTTTGTGCTGCAGGTCACTCAAGGTGCGCTTCATAAAGGACAAATTGTCTAATTGAAGCACGGCAAGCTAATCACTCAATTAGCCCACCACTGAAAACAAAAAAGTCGCCCCAGGCGACTTTTTCAGCGAGAACTTTGTGCTTAGACCAGACTATTTACCCGTTGGTATTAGTACGATCTCAACGCGGCGGTTTTGTGCTCGGCCATTTGCATTGGCATTTGATGCAATAGGACTCGCTTCACCCATACCTTTTGATTTTACACGGGCAGAGGCAACGCCTTTACTCATCAAGTAATTACCCACTTCGCTAGCACGGACCTGTGACAGACGTAAATTGTAAGAGTCTGAACCACTGCTGTCGGTATAACCTAATACGTTAAGCTGCGTTTTGCTGTATTCCTTGGCCACAACCGCCACTGAGTTCAGCACGCGTTTAGCCCCGTCACTTAACTCGGTTTGATCTACGCCGAAGGTCACTTCATTAGGCATATTCAAAATGATGTTATCGCCGTTACGGGTCACACTCACGCCCGTTGAGGCTAATTGTTGGCGTAATTTAGTCTCTTGCACATCCATATAATAACCAATACCACCACCGACTGCAGCGCCCGATGCAGCACCAATTAAGGCACCTTTACCGCGGTCGCTCTTGCTCGAAGATACCACTCCAATTGCGGCACCCGCGACGGCACCAATCAATGCGCCACTGGTCGCTTTAGCGGTTTGTTCTTCATTTGAATAGGGATTGATTGTTGTACAACCCGATGCAACTAGCGCGGTCGTCAATACCACTATGGCTAACAGGGATGGTTTAGATTGCACTGCCTGAAAACACTTCATCATTTATAACCTCTTTATATGATTGATGACTGTGAATACCGCTCAAAAGGGCAAGAAATATCACGTCCATTAGGTAATACGAATGACCTAGGGATTGCCACAAAGCAGGCAGTATATAAGCAATTGCGCTGGAGACAATCCTTTATCCATCTTCAATTACGCTAATCCAGATTTTAGTCAGCAAAGATACAGATTTCGGGCTTCAATCATGGCTTGTACCGCCCAATTTCATATCAAGTCTATGGCACCGAAATAGTGCACCTTGCACCTTTATTGGCAGCACTAAAAAATAATGCCGTTTTAATCTAAGTCGCAATACAATGATTTTAAAGGTTAAAATAAAAATTAAAATATTGGCACGAATTTTACATACTACTAAGTGAGTAGACAGTCAGACGCGGTAAACATCGCCGAAAACTAGAGTCAACTTCAACAGGATTAATCCAAATTAAATGGACCTATCGAGACAGAAAATGGGCTCGAGTATTTAGGGTCATAAAGGAGGAAGTATGAAAACGGTCATGAACTTTATCGCACTATGTCGCCACGAATGGATTTGTCTGCGCCATCTAGGTCTGAGCCAGTGGGATTTAGAACAGCTTCACTATTATCAATAAAAGGCAACGCAAACGGTCATATTTTGGTTCTAAGGCAGTAAAAGAGGGAACGCTCATGGGAATCGCAGAAAATAGTCTCAAGCTACATGTTATCACCGAGGTTAAAGTACAAGGTCGCTTACTGTCGGATGTTGCACGTCAATACGGTTTATCTGCCAAGGCAGTCTACCAATGGGTGCGAGAAAGCGATCTGCAACCCCAGCAAAGAGAATGCGCATTAATGAGTGAGATTGCCCAGCTACAGAAAAAAATTAAACAGCTCAATCAAGAGCTACGCACGATAGGTTAGCCTGTACAACAAGCTAAACGTGCCCGAATAGACAAGGCCGGACGAGATTGCATATCGCCCTGCTGATAACGCTAACGATGTAAAAGATGTGCTAACAACAATAATAACAGCGCCCTTTTTAGTCCGGCCTTGTCGTCCAAATTGATGAACCCAGCGAAGATTGGGAAATAGTATTAACAGCAACAAACGGATAGGGACAATGCAAAAGTTTCGGCAAGACTAGGGAGGGAGTTATCTCCCCCAAGATCAAATATGTGAATTGTGCTCCCCCAAGTCATGAACATATTTCTCTCTCTGGCCTTGTCATTTTATTCACAGGATCAATGATGATCCAGCACTGCAATGAGTGTAGTGCGCCAAGGAAGGCCGTGATTGGTATTACATAGATTGACTGAAGAGTGACCAAGGTTTCGGCAAGGATTGAGGGAGTTATCTTCCCCAAAGATTAAATATGTGAATTGTGCCCCCCCAAGTCATGAACATATTTCTCTCTCAGCTCTTGTCCTTTTATTACACTGTTCGATGATTGCTAGCTTGTTTGTAGCAATAAGGATGGCCCCAGCTTCCATCGGGGATTAAGCCAAGGATTGGCTAACGCCAAAAATTAAATAACAATAATAAAATAAGTAATAAAATCAAAAACAAAAATAATAGTGACACTTAATTTTTAGCATAAAAAAGACGCTACTTTGAGCGTCTTTTTTATGGGCGAAAACAATGACTGACGATTAATAGTCTTCTTCGTTTGCCTCTTGGATCCTTTGTTTACGCTCTTGTGCCTCTTCAAAGGCTGCTTGGATTTCTTCCAAGACCGCACTAACATCGGCTTCGACCAGCACTTCGGTAAACTCACCGGTTAATGGCGTTTCAGGCTTCAATTCACCCGCTTCAAACAAGGCCCAAATTTCTTTGGCGTATTGTGTTTTTAACAGCTCAGGAGCATACAAACCATAGTATTGAGTCATGTTATTCACATCACGCGCTAACATCCATTTAGCATGGTTATTCGCCGCGGCATCGACGGCCTGAGGCAAATCGATAATCACTGGCCCTTCACTGTCAACTAACACGTTAAACTCAGACAAGTCACCGTGCACTAACCCAGCACAGAGCATACGTTTGACATAGGTCATCACCAACGCATGATCCTTCAAGGCTTTTTCTGCCGACATACTAACATCGTTTAATCTCGGCGCGACATTGCCCTCGGCATCCGTCACTAACTCCATCAGCAACACGCCATCGAAACAACCGTAAGGCGTTGGCACCCGCACACCCGCATTCGCTAAACGGTAAAGTGCTTCAACTTCAGCATTTTGCCAAGCTTCTTCCTGCTGATCGCGGCCAAATTTAGACCCTTTTTCCATCGCACGCGCACGACGACTGTTACGGACTTTTCGGCCTTCTTGATATAACACAGCTTGCTTAAAACTGCGCTTGTCCGCTTCTTTATAGACTTTGGCACAGCGGATATCATCACCACTGCGTACAACGTACACAGTCGCTTCTTTACCGCTCATTAACTGGCTAATGACCTCATCGACCAGTCCTTCATCAACCAGGGGTTGGATTCGTTTCGGAGTTTTCATAGCGCCCTTATACCTTACTTAGGCATGATATGGAATACTGCGGGCAAATCTTCATACAAAAGCGGTCTCCAGCGGAAGTTTGATGAATATAGTTTAGGATTGTTAAACGAATTTTAAGTAAAAACTAATGCACTTGCGTGTTAAACACAATACCAGATTTACTCAGCGCTTTGGCAAAGAAAGAGACTGAAAATACCACTTTAACTAAAAGAATATTCTTTTCCGCCAACCGATATAAAGCAAGAGGTAAAACCACAGCCAATATGCTGTAGCGAACATGTAAATCCAAGACCGCTCAAATAGATATCCTAGCTAACATTTTGCAGAAACTTAACTCACACAAATAAGGCAATCACACTTCCCACGGTCGCCGCCGCTTTCAATATTTGGCCAGCGCTGTAATAAGTATCGTTCGAATCGTTAGTGTCATTAGGGACTGTATCGGGAGTAGGCGCCTCAGTTTTGCTCATCGCAGCCACATCGGAACTGGGCTCAGCTTTGGGAGCCGCCAAGCCCAATGCACCATAGGTAAAGGATTTCAGTCCACTTGGCTCAGCCATCTCACTGGATTGATGAGCCGACTTAACTGCCGGTAATGAAGCTGAATACGCAGATGAAATAAGTGAAATCATAGCGAGCACCAAAGCAGACATTAAAGTGTTAATCGCAAACTAACACAATATCAGCCTGTTATCATGCATTCATCCGCTAAACTGTGATGGATTCTGCCCAACAAAACGCATCTATGACAGTATAAACGGCGGTATATAAAACTAGATCTCCCCCATAAGAGCCTTTATCCTAAACGCCACAGCATATAGAGAACTTGTCCATGCATTATCCTAGCCTTTTCCTCGCCCTTTCGGTCCTATCACTCACTCAATGCAGCAGCTTATCGATTGAAGAATGCGCCAATAGTGATTGGTTTGCCCTAGGAATGGCCGATGGCAACCGTGGGACGAGCGCAGGGCAATTGAATCAATATCAAAAAGATTGCCGAGAATTTAATCTCAGCGTCGATACCGGACAATGGAAACAAGGATACCAGCAAGGGTTAGCCAGTTACTGTCTTCCCGAAAATGGCTACCGCGTGGGCTTAGCGGGAGAAAGCTATTATGGGGTTTGCAGCAATAACGCCTTCGTTGAACGTTATAATCAAGGCCATCAACAATATCTGACTAACAAACGCTTATCTGAAATAGCCGATCGCTTAAATGCCATCGATAGAGAGATAAGCAGTCTTGATGGCAAGATCAATAATCTCACCGATAAGGCCGACTTATTGAAACAGAAAAACAGCCTACTCAATGAGAAGAACCAACTGTTAGATGAAAGATCTCGCCTACGCAGACCTGATATGCGCTTCGAATTCAGATTCTAAGCCATAAAAAAACACTGAGCCCAATTGGACTCAGTGTTTAGGTTAATCACATAGGTTATGTCAGTTTCACAGTCCGCTATTTTTGTGTTAATCCAGCAGTGGATTTAACATTGACTCTTTGGCTAACATCGGCAAATTTAGCTTTTTTAAACCCTGATGGACGCAGGAAAAAACTATAGTAAAGTAGACTCGCCGACGTCCATGCAATAGCTAAAC
This sequence comes from Shewanella sp. SW32, assembly GCF_025653365.1. Classification (NCBI taxonomy): domain Bacteria; kingdom Pseudomonadati; phylum Pseudomonadota; class Gammaproteobacteria; order Alteromonadales; family Shewanellaceae; genus Shewanella; species Shewanella sp. SW32. The sequence goes on from NZ_JAKKSJ010000028.1 coordinate 46,075, forward strand.
TCCATAAGTCATGGCTCAAGAAATGGGCACCGCGTAACTCTTGGCCGATACCGAACACTAGGCCTAAACTCACCCCGAAAATCAAACCAAACTTAGCTAAATGCGGACGATACTCACGCAAGACGTAATACAAGGCAACCCAAGCAAACCCACCGCTAGCATGGCCGCCAGGGAAACATTGACCAAATTCAGCGCCTTCAGGTAAACGGGCAAACAGGGAGGAATGCAGCATACGGCCGCCAAACTCAATCACATCCCACGGGCAGGTCATATGGGTAACGCTCTTGCCAATACGTACCAGCAAAACACTCGCCAATACGCTACAAAATAGATAAATCAACCCTTTACGGTACGGCTTAACCCTGTCACTTCGAAAACTAAAGGCAATGCCGACTACAACGCTCACCGCCAGCAAGATAACAAAGTTACGCCCAGCAACGTGCAATACATTTTCGGTCAGCCAATGGCCTCTTAATGGCCAAGAGTCGACACCACCCTGCCAATGAAATAACAAGGTCGCCACTTTCATATCAGCGTGAGTCCATTCAAGCCCAAAGATGATCACCGCAAACACTAAAAGTGGCGCGATTAGATGCCCTTTGGCAAAATCGATAAATGTCATCCTAACATTACCTTTCAAATAGTTACTCACTCATAAATCCAATGACTAGAATATCTTGCGTTAGGGTAGCGCTGAATTCTTATCTAAAACTTAAGAAACGCAATTGCGCCGACGTTAACACAAAATTTACATCGCAATACAACTAAATTTATTCAAAAAACTCACAACATGAGTAAAAAGACTATAGTTTATAAATAATATCGCGCCTCTAGGACTGAGCATTCATGCCATACAATTTCGCCATTAATCAGTCTCAAAAAGATCGTTTATTCGCCGACATTGCTATCGACACAGACAAAATCGTTGTTCCCCAAGAAATGGTTGATAACTGGCAACAAACCTTAGATTTGCTCTCTGAATTGGTCGACACTCCCGCGGCTTTAATCATGCGTGTCCATCAAACCGATATAGAAGTGTTTACCTCGAGCCGCACTCAGGGGAATCCCTATAAAAAACACGACAAAGACAGTTTAGGCCACGGACTTTACTGCGAGACAGTGATAAAAGGAGGCAAGGAACTTCACATTCCGAATGCCCTAAAAGATAAAGACTGGGATAAAAATCCTGATATAAAACTCGGCATGATTGCCTACTGTGGCTTACCTTTACGCTGGCCCGATAACAGCGCCTTTGGCACTATCTGCATGCTCGATAATAAAGAGCATAATTACAGCCAATCGTTTCGCAGCTTACTCGCTCGTTTTCAAAATGGTATCGAAGCCAACCTCGTCACCCTCTATCAACAGGCAAAGCTGCAACTGCACAACCAAGAGTTAGAGCAAAAAGTGCAACAACGCACCTATGAACTCGCCGAACTTAGCGGCAAGCTCATCAAAGAAATCGAAAACCGCACCTCCACCGAAACCTCACTGGAATACCATAAAAGCTACGATCCGCTCACGGGATTACCCAACCGCATCAATTTGATTAATAGTCTGTCGATCATGCTCGAAAAAGTGAATCGCAAAGAAAAGATTTCAGTACTCTATCTGGGGCTGCGTAATTTCAAATCCATCAACGACAGTTATGGTTACCTGATTGGCGATAAAATTCTCACTATTCTCAGCCAACGTTTACAGCACTATACCGATGAAAACACCTTTATCGCCCGCATCGCTGGCGCCGAATTTGTGATTATTCAAGCCCACAAACCTTCGAATAACGAAACCAATAAACTCATCAATAAAGTGCTTAACTGCTGTAATACCCCCTTTGGTGTGGCTGATTTTGTAATCACAATTCCCTCGAGCATGGGCATAGCACAAGCGCCTATGGATGGTATCGATGCCGCCATCCTGCTGCAAAAAGCCGGAGCGGCCATGACGATCAGCAAGGCTGATGGCTCAACTCACAGCTTCTTTAATCAAGATACGCAAGCCGCTTTAAACCTACGCTATCAACTGGAATCCCACTTGGTCGATGCACTGAACAAGAACGAGTTAAGCCTGCATTACCAACCCTTTATTAACTTAAAGACGAAGCAAGTGATTGGTGCTGAAGCCCTGCTGCGCTGGCATAATCCCATCCTTGGCAATGTCGCCCCAGACAGATTCATCGCCTTAGCTGAACGTAATGGCCAGATTATCGATATTGGCAATTTTGTATTGCATACCGCACTGTCTCAGGCGGCAAAATGGTGTCGCGAGGTAGGCCAAGAGTTTAAAATCGCCATCAATATTTCCCCTTTGCAAATGCGCAATCCCCGCTTTAGCGAACACATAGCCGACTTACTCACCCTCTATCAATTGCCACCGACCGCCTTAGAACTTGAAATTACCGAAGGCATGCTGATGCAGGATGAACACATTGCCCACAATGCTATCCAAAAACTACAAGAACTCGGTATCCGCATCTCCCTAGATGATTTTGGCACAGGCTACTCATCCTTAAGTTATCTACAAAAATACTCTTTCGACACCTTAAAAATCGATCGCTGCTTTATTAGTAAACTCGAAGAAAACGAACAAAATAGAGAGTTAACAAAGGCAATTATTGCCATTGGTAAGAAACTAGACTTGGAAGTGATCGCCGAAGGCGTAGAAACCCTAGAACAAGATGCCTTTATTCGTCACGAAGAATGCGACTTAGGCCAAGGCTACCTCTACGGTAAACCCATTACCGCAACACAGTTTGAGCAGGCATTTATCCATAAAAAAGAGCATTAAGTTCATCCTTAATGCTCTTTTTATTTCGCGAATTAAAACCGACTGAATAATGCTACGTGAATAGTCATTTCCACAGAATGTTATAACTCACATTTGTACAAAAGTGAGCTAGTTTTTTTACTCTAATTCGTGGAGTTCGGATTAAAATCTCTATGGGTTATCACCTTACAAACGCAAGCCAACTGTTTTACGTCCGTTTAAGCAACTTATTATGTTCTCTTGCTAACCACCACAAAAATAAGATTGCTTGTAATCCCGAAATACCTGCATAAAACAAAAACAATTCAATTTTCATAGAAGGTAATGAAATCAGAATACCGAAAGCTAGAATCCCTAAAAAATAACACCATTTATTCTGATTAAAGAACTTTACTGCCACCCAATGCACAGGAAAGCCAATTAACATCCATCCAATAATTGAGAATATAAAATAGAACACTAAAACAAAACGTATTGATCCATAGAAGTATTTAAAATCCATTGTTATTAAGTCAGATTCATTACTCCAGTAAAACAGCATAATTGGAACAAAACATATTGTTACAGCAATAAACACGGCTCGTAAAAAGTGCTCCAAATTCACAACCTCTCCCTGAGAACATAACACCGCAAGCGGCGAGCGTTAGCGAGTCCAGCACCGAAGGTGCGATGCTGACTTGCCTTGTTAACTTTTTGCATACTCTACAACTAAAGACAGCGGGAACAAAAAAATAGCTGCCAACAAGAAATAACAACAAAGATAAAACACTCCGTAATAAACTGAATTTGTTATCTTACAAGCTAACTCCAATCTACGGGTGCCTAGCAGAGACGGAAAATAACTAGAGAACAGATTAATCGCATCAGCATTCTCTTCAAAGAGTTTCACTAAGAAAAGCCTTAGCGTTGTGATAGTCATTACCATCCCTGCAAGGACAAAGGTTAAAAATAATAACCACTCAGCCATTTCAAAAGCTGTAACACCAACGAATGCAGCAAGAACAAGTAATATAGTGCCGATAACCCACCAGCGATAATAGCTTACCGCCTTTTTTGTAAGGGCCTGATAGCAAAATTGAAGCGGTGCTTGAGGGTGCATAGTTCTTCCATAAAGTTAACGCCCGCAGCACGCGCGGTTTTGTAGTGAAGGCGGAGCTGCAACGAAAAGGCCGTCGCTGTGCCTGCGATTGTTAGGCATTTCTACTTCCGGCCCCTCGAAATATAGTCGGCATATTCATCCTGAATCATAAACTCGTTCAATAACCTTTCAGATGATCCTGCGAATCGTTGCTCAATAAACTCTATCGCTTGGCCAAATGAAGTGAATGATTTGACCTCATTGGCATCCTCTAGCTCTAGGTCTGGATCTAGTGGACCAAACTCATAAATATTAAGGAATGATTCATCACCCAAATCAGCAGTTTCGTAAACTGAAACATCTATTTCGGATTTGGGACCTAGAACGCTTAGCCACTGAATACCAGCACGGCCATCCCGTTCACAGCCACCAAAAAAGCACTCAACTGCTTTCCCTCGCTTAAGCGCCGACTCGGCTTCTTGAAGATTAAGGTATCTACGGCTCATTGTGTATGCCTAACGCCGCGCTCTGCGGAGCGCAGCGGAAAATTTGTCCGACAGCAGCGCCTTGTTAACTGCAGAACTCAATTCTATAGCCTCTGGCTGTACTGTATTTTAAATCATTAAATGTGTCGCATATAACGGAACTATCAAAGAAACTAGATGCTTCATTTGTTTTCCCTTTAGTTCCGAGACCAAGTACAAGTCGCTGCAGCACTGGCAAACTATTATTTAGCTCAGAAAACAATACAGGATCTATCTTCGAATTAATTACAGCCAATTCGTTAATTGAGCTGCCTTTAATACCTGACAAAGAGGAAAGTCCATTCATGGTATCCATGACCAAGCTCTTAAGGTGCTTTAGATTGGAAACATCTGGAATGGATGTAACTTGCTTTAGAGTACTTAAATGCAATATCTCAAGAGATGTCAGGTTTTCCAGGGCACTTAGGTCGTGTAATTTCTTTACCCAAAGTATTTCTAGGCTTGTTAACTTAGATAATCCTTTAATAGCATTTAGGTCTTCAAATGTGCCGAAACCCAAATATAAACTTTCTAAATTACTCAGACTGGCAACATGCTCTATTTGTTTTTCTTGATACCCTGAAAGGGTTAGGTCTCTAAGGCTAGTGAGCGTAGCTATAGAATCGATATCTTTCTTATTTTTGACCAAACTCAGAGAATTTAACTTATTCAGATCTGATAGAGGCCTTAAAGATACAGTTTTTTTATTAAGCTCTCCCAGACTCAAAAACTCTATTTCGTTTACATGCTCAGCAATAGCATCAATACTTGTTAGCGCAGGAAGAAAAATCTCTAAAGCTCTAATGCCCGAATAGTGTTTCAGGAAATCTAAACTGTAATCGTTACCCGCAGACCATGTAGGACCAAAAGCACCACCTAAGTATGATAGAGATATACCATCGATTTTTCCTTGGCGTATTTCATCCGCGATAGATGAATGTTCTTCATCGCTCAAATTGTCGGCTATCTTTTTTAGTTTTACGCGCATAATCTCAATTCTAGGTAGCAGTTAACGTCTTAGTATTTATGCGCTGCGCTGTTTGCAGGGCATAAATCGCTTGTTGACTAAATCTCAAATATGGCCACTGCCACATCCATGTAAATGGGTATAAATGATGCTATAGGAATTTGCTTTTTTGCGGTAGCGGTTTTTTATACAGTTTGATGGGTAATCACTTGATATCGTTTTAGCTTTCTCATTTTTCGCGCTTATTTTTTGCTGATCAATCGCTATCTAACGACTCAAAACTCCAAGGAATACACCTCCACTCGGAGTTGCCGCAGGGCGAATAGAGCTCTTGATTTAATAAAGAGTGCGTGAGTTCGGTCATGGATGACCGACTAGCTTTCGCAGGTGCAGGGGCGAATGAAAATCGGTGATTTTCGCGCTTATGAGCGAGAGGCAGGGACTGCCGAACTGGAGGGATTTACATGGATGTAAAGCGCATCCAAGGGCGAAGGCCTACGGCCGCTTTGAGCGCGAGATATGGATATCGAGCTGGCTATTTAACATGGACGTTTTTGATAGGACGAGCAGTCCTCCTTGGTCGGGTGTGGGGTGAAGCCCCACGACTTTGATTTTGATTAAAGCATTCAAACTACGAAACACACTTTGGGGCAATAGCTTCTAGCTAAAGGAAATCGTTAGGATTATTAAAGCAGCGACCATCACCATAGGGTCGCGGCTTTAAATCTCACTCATAGGGATAGGGAAATGAGACTAGTCTGCTTTAATGACAGCTTGTGTCAGTATTTCTTGGTCATTCTTAAACACCACTAGCTCGCCTAGAGGACTATCGCTGCCGCCTAAGACGGTGACATAACAATAATACTGGTATGGGCCGCTGCGAAATTGGTATGAATGATTCCCTCCACTGCCATCAAAAACGAGTTTGCCTTTATTCAGCACTAAATCTGGCTTTTCACTCAATGCCTTACCCTTTGCCCATGCGGCATAGCGGTATTGGCTGTTCCCCATATCATCGACACGAATGGTAAACTTGGCGGTCTCCCAAGATAACGCTGGGCTGACAAACTCACTCACACTCGGATGTAATACCGTTTGTTGCTTAGCAATAAACTCTGCTTTCAGTTTTGCCTCTACCGGTGTTTGATAGTTAATGGCAATGATCTTGCCATCAAAATCCAGCCACACAACACCGCTACCGAGCATAATGCCGCGCCAGCCCATTGTCTGCCAATCGGCTTCAATCTTAGAATGGGCGATCTGCTCAAGCAGCTTAGGATCAAAAACCTGATCGAAACGTGCGATCATTTCCTGCGTATTTTGAATCGCGGGGATAGGATATTCACGTTTAAGCGGGTAAGCCACACGCTTAGCAATCACCTCAAGATCATTGGCCTTGGCGGCGTCGATAAGCCCCTGCACCAGAGGGATATATTCCTGTGGCATGGCTTCATCAGCGGCGTTTGCATTGATGCTTAAACCCATAACGCTGAATATTAACGCCGCAGAAAACGCGATATTCATTAGTGTAACTTGGCTGAAAACAGCTAATTTGCTTCCCTTGAGTCGTGAGGCGAATGGCATATTTATCCCTTACTCCAAATGTCTCTGCTGAGACTAAAGGCCAAGAATACCATAAGTGCCTCAGACTAAAACCTAAGGTGATTTACACTGCGCCAGACTAAGCGGTTAACAATAGGTTTGAGTAAATCGCCAAGGCTACCGACATAAAGATGACACCAATAACCACATCGATAACCGGTGTTAGTCGCTGCAATTTAAGTTGCACCTGCGCCTTTGACAACATTACCGCTAAAAAGCCAAACCATGCCAATGACAAAGACAACAACAAAATAGCGGAAGCGATTTTAGTGCTCGTTGTAACACTTGGGGTAATCAAGGCCGAAAACAGGGTTAAGAAAAATACTAATGCTTTCGGATTCAATAGATTAGTATAAAGCCCAGTCAAAAAACCTTGCCTGCGTGACATAGCGCCACCTAAGCCACCAGCAACAGACGCCACGCCTTCAACGTCACCAGCACTAATGACAGCATCATCATTTGTCCCTGCATGGACTCTGGCACTCATTTTACGTTTAGCGAGTATCGCAAGACCGGCTCGCAGGGCACCAAACCCCATCCAAGCGAGGTAAGAAGCGCCCACAATTTGCACTAAGAGATACAGGGTGTGCGAACTCTTAATGAGTAGACTCACACCGGTCAGACTCAAAATCGTATGAGCTAAAATGGCTATTGAAATCCCCACAGCGGCGGCAACCGCAGTGCTTCTGGACTGCTGAGTCGCAATCTTCACCATAATGGCAAAATCGGGTCCGGGACTGATTAAAGCAACGGCATGGATTACAGCCAAGGTGAGTAATAAAGATAAATCCATAGATATGCGGCTCCGCAAAAAAAGTTAATAACGATAACTGAGGCAGCCAGTATGGCAATTTGTCGCAGCGCTGAATTGTAATAAATTGCACTATTCAGTGTTTTTTAAAAACCAGCGGCGTCGAAAGACGGGGGGAAATTAGAGCATACGCCGCTGAAATTGCACTGGCGATAATAGGAATGCCTGCTTAAAAGCTTTGTTTAAATGACTTTGATCGAAAAATCCGAACTGCTGCGCCACATCCGCCACTAAAGCGCCATGACTTAAGGATTTTTTCGCCAACTCTAAGCGCACCCGTTTAAGGTACGCATGGGGAGTCATCCCTGTTGCCTGTTTAAATTGCCGCAAAAACTGAAACTTACTTAAATTCACTTCATTAGCTAAGGTTTCAAGTTGAGTATTATGCCAAGGCTCATCGTGAATTCGCTGTTTCACTAAGCTCACCTGCAACTTAGATAACCCGAGTTGTTCACTCGGCTTAGATAGGCAAGATGAAATACCGCTTGGGTAACGCTCCAGCAGCAGATGAATAAAATTCAGTAAGTGGGACTCACCCGCAAGCGCACTGCATTGGCCTTGAATTAATAGCTCGTGTAGCTGAATAAAATATTGATAAAGCGTAGGGTCATCCACCATAGGCGCGCTGAAAAAGTGCTCCTTCAAACCCAGTTCTTGGCTGACTTCATTCATGTATTCCACAGGGATCGACATCACTTTCACCCGATAACCGTCGGCATCGCGGCTCTGACCATCGTGGGTTTCGTCGGGATTTAAGGTCGATAAACTATGCTGACCAAGCTGATAACTGCAGCCCTTATTCACAAACTGCTGCGCACCTTGAGTGACTACGCCTAAGTGGTAATCCAGATGCACATGTTTATCAAAGCTGAAATGAGTGAATTCCGCCTGACTCAGTTCTATGCCTGATAAGCTAGGATGGCGCCAATAGTTAATGTTTTCAATGGGTGTTGCTGTACTCATCGCTCGCGGCTATTACCTATAACATCAGTTTTAACACTGGGAAAACTCAAATCCACTAGGGTTCATTCTAGCCTTCATCGTCAGCGCGGGAATAGTAAATTATTGCAGCCACATAGTTTGAAGCGATTTGGGCTTAGATTAGTGCTTAAATTAGCGCTTAAATGAGTGCCGCTGAAAAACAAAAGCGCCCAACTATCTGGACGCTTAATTGAGATACATTTTTGCTCGGCGACATACGTAATAACCTTCGATATCGCCTTAACAGATGAATATCACTAAAAATGATAACTCACGCTGACTCTCACCATTCGTGGCTCAACAGGATGATAATGCTGATCTTCAACCCCTTCGGCTGCTTCGCCGGGCAAACGAGAAGCATAAAAATAATCTATGTCGTGATCTTTACTATCAAACACATTGAGCAGCTCAAGCTTAGTATCGAAGCGGCGGAACTCGTATCCTAATGCGAGGTTAACTAATGTGGTCGCATCAGCCTTGTGGTCATTAAAGCTGTCGAGCACCCGCTCGCCAAGGTGCCGCACGCGTACACTCGAATACAGGCCATCGCCGTCGGGTCGATAGGTGATGCCCGCACTGGCAACAAAGGGAACCGCGCCATCGATATACTTGCCCTCTTCAAATTCATTTTCAGTAAATCTAGCGTTAGTCCACGCTAATTCCATATCGATACTGATTGCCTCATTCAGCCAATAATAAGCCGTTAATTCAGCACCATAACGTTCAGATGCACGACTCGGCTCAGTGTTACCCGCATCGCCCACAAATACTAATTCTGAATCTAGTTGCAGATACCAGATCGCAGCAGAGAAATTAATAAAGTCCCTGTCATAGTATTTCACCCCAAATTCGCCGCCATTTGAGCGCACGAGCAGATCGACTTTTTCGACCTCATCGCCACTCACAGGGTCAACCTTGATCGTTGCACCGCGGGCATCGTTCGAATGTAGCCCTTGGCCTGCATTAACATATAACTCAAGATTATCGCTCCACAAATAAGAAGCGCCGGCTTTGAGGCTGAACATACCATCGGACGCATCGCCACTGTTAAGCGGATTATCACTGTCGACCTGCACATCAAAATAATCGTAACGCAGCCCAAGATTAAAACGCCATTGCTCAGCTGGCAGCCACTCAACTTTGCCAAAGATGCCACTCGATAACTCTTGCACTTCATCAAGCCTTACCGTATTCAGCCGTTGTCGCGCCTGAGTGTTATACAAACCCACTGCGCCAATATCGTCATAACGCACATCGCCGCCCACACTGTAATTCAGTTGAGTGCCACCAAGTGAAGTCTGCCAATCACGCTTAAGATCACCGCCCCAAATCGTGCGTTCATCGACTTGTTCAAACTCATCACCATTGATGGGATCGTTTAAAAAATAGGTAAAATTAGAGAATAAATTCATAGTCGAGCGAATGGCGTAGACATTTCCCTGCCAATCACCCGCATCGTAATTAGCTGAAACGCTATAACGGTTAGATTCACCGCCGACGTCTTTATCTAAAGATCCATAAAAATCAATTAATCCAGAATCCACCGCACGGGCGGGGATCTGATCCGCCGAATTCCAGCTGTTGTCGTAGGCCATCATAGTGACGCTCAAGTCACCCTCGCCGAGCCGAGTTAAATAACGCCCGACGACACTGATCTTACTCACATCCTCATCAATATCCGTCCACGGGCCATCATAGGTTTGTGCCTCACCACCCCAAATAAAACGACCCATGTCAGTATTTAGCTCCTGAGTCGCCACGAGTCGCTGGTAGCCATATTCACCCAACGTCACCCCAACTTGGTTATGGGGGAGTTGATCTGCCAGCAGTAATTGGGCTGCACCCGCGCCAGAAAAATCGGCCACCTCAGGATAATAAGCGCCTTTGGCATAATGGATCTCGCCTATAAGTTCAGGGATCAAAAAGTTAAGATCCGTATAACCCTGACCATGCCCATGGGTTCGCATATTCACAGGCATACCATCGACTCGAGTATTAAAGTCTGTGCCATGATCCAAATTAAAGCCGCGTAAGAAATACTGATTCGCCTTACCCGAACCACTGTGCTGAGTGACTATCATCCCAGGAACAAATTCGAGGATTTCGCCGGTTCGTAATAGGGGGCGACTCTCGATTTCTGCCGCGCCGACTATTCCCTCAGATGCCGAAGTGCTATGGCCTAAGGTGTTAATTTGCCTGCCGCGCACCTCTAGGCGTTCAATATTGTCCGTTGCAGCCTCTGCCACTACGGCACTCGATAAACAACAAAGAGGTAATAACCACGTCATTGATAACCAAAGCTTTGATAACCGCATTCCTGATAATCCCAGTCCCGATTTCATCCTTTCTTTCCTACTACAGGTGATAGACGGCAGGGATTTAACGCCTTATTTACAAGCAAAAAACCGATCAAGCTCAAACTCTGATGAATAAAAAACCAGCAAAATACAGGCAAATATCATTTCTATGTGCCGTATCGCACATTTTTAAACCCAAAAGGACAAAATGTCCGCCAGCAGATCACATTTCAACCGTGTGTTAGTGCGAAATCATGGTAATGAAATAATCTTGCTTGAATAAAAATGAACCCATTTATCAGGCTAGCTATACTCTAAATAACTCAACACTTTGAGAGACACGCTATGCAACGATGGAGCAATATGCACATTTGGAGTGTGTGGGTAGGCCTTTTCTTTTGTGTCTCGGTTCATGCAACCAGTAAATCAACAGCAGAAACCACAGCGATGATTGCTGATAAACCTATCATTACGATGGCGTTTTATGAGGATCCCAAACATAACTTCTACTTTAAATGGGCTGAACTGATTTACGCCCAAGCCTTTGAACGCTTAGGATATGACTTCTCCTATCAAGTGGCTCCCGCAGCCCGTGCCAGTATGATGGCGGACTCAGGTAAAGTGGATGGCGAGCCTGGGCGTGTATCTCATTATGGCGAAAAGTTTACCAACCTCATTCGAATTGAAGAACCGGTTATCGATACCCATTTAATAGCCTTCGCGCACAATCCCGAAATCAAAATACCTAACTGGCAAGCGCTGCAAAAGAGTCGATACAAGATCGAATACTATCGAGGCGTGTTCCTCGCAGAACAAAAGCTAAAGGGACTCATTCCTAAGGAGCGTCTGACTGAATCTTCATCCCCTGCGAGCTCCTTTCGTAAAATGCTCCGCGACCGAATCGATATCTATATTGATACGGAGGCAAGCTCATTGGATCTATTACAAACGCCTGAGTTTCAAGGCAGCAAAATAATCGCGATTGCCACCCTAGAAGAACTCACCAGCTATGGTTACTTAAATAAACGTCACGCGGCACTCGCCGTTAATCTTGCTCGGGAGCTAAAACAGATGAAACAAGAAGGCATATTTGACACCTACAAACAACAGGCCCAAAAATCGCTTAATAATGAAATGAATAATGGCGATACCCCAGAATAAATCTGCATCGACGGTAAAAGTCGTGGCTTACTTTTCTCCACAGAAGATGGCACTAATGTAAAAAGCCTGTTCAATCATACTGAACAGGCCATGTATTCGATGAAAAAGTGAATAAAACTCACCTACAAAACCTAGGCTAAACCTTACTTATTTGCTTGCGAGTTTACGCCAACGCAACCCATCGCGAATCACCTCATAGCCAGGGAACATAGCGGCAATCACTAGAGTATAACTTAGCCAATGTTCTAACTGTAATAACGTAAATTCCCCATTTAATTCAGCTCCTTGGTTTTGTGCTTGGCTTTGTAATAGTGGCGAACTAAAGGCCAGAAAGACTAAGAACAAGGCATAAGCAAGATTGATCCCCATATTCGCCAGTAACAATTCAGTAGTCCACACTCGGCGGCGTAGTTGCCAGAGACTATTCCCCATAGACAGCAAAATAATAGGGCTAAACCATTGCAACAATTGCTGAGCACTGGCGCTGAAAATCACAGTCCGCGCGGCTAATTGCTCGCTACTCATCCACACAGAACACCAAATCACAAGTAAGAGAAAAAGATATGTCGCCAGATCGGTAAACACATCGCTTAAACTAATATGCTGCCAACCGGGCCCAACCTTAGGCAAATTCTGCGGCTGCCATTTTTGGCAATTGCTGCCAGATAGGGGTTTCCCCTGAGCCGAGAAACTCCAAAAGGCCAACAGGATAGCGGTAAAGGCAAGACAGGCATCGCCGATAAAACCTTTGGCAATATGGTGGATAAATCCTAATAGATCCCCCTCTGCAGAGCCCAACCATTGAGTCGTGCCGCCCACCACCTGCAGCACAAACAAGACCCCAAGCACAGTGAAAAGTGTATGTTTAAAAAGCGGAATATCCTCAGAGGCAATAATAGGCACTGCCGGAACAAATTGCTGCGCGACCTTACAGGGATGACCCATTTGCTTTAATACTGCGACAATTTGCGCTTCAGTCAATTCGCCTTGTTCAGATAGGGCATCCAATTGGTCGCAGATATTGGCTTTTAATTCACGGCCTATTTCCTGACGTTTGTTCTCGGGCAATTCTCGCTGCACCGCGGCGATATAGCGATCGACTAATTCCATATCAAATCTCCTCTGCACTCTCGTCTGAGCTTTTCATATCTGAGCCATTAGTGTCAGCGCTTTGCTCCAGTAAAAAAGCCAAGGCGCCATTAAGTTGCTGCCATTCATCGGTCAGTTGACTGAGCAACTCAGCGCCCAATGACGACAATTGGTAATAACGACGCTCACGCCCTTCGGCCTGTCGCCACTCACTATCCAACAATCCTTGATCGGCTAGGCGGCGCACTAAGGGATACAGAGTCCCTTCGTCAATATCAATACCACCTTCCTGCAACTGTTTGCGGAGCGAATAACCGTAGTGGGCTTGTTTTAATAATCCCAGTACCGCCAACACTAATACCCCACGGCGCAACTCGAGTCGCATTTTGACTAGCTGTGAACTTGTCATTGTCGAATTCCTGTCCTTAACACTGTGTCACACACACTGTGCGCCACACAGCAAATACTATGTAGCACACAGTAAAATTGCAAGTTTTCATGCACATTTTTTGATCACTTTGTTTATTATTAATGCAATCTATTGTTTGTATTGAATTTACCAAAATGCCAACCGTTTCTGCTAAGTGCTCACATTTCCCCACCGCCATACACTCAATGCGAATGAGTCACACATAAGCAAATTCAAGATAAAAAATTGCAAAACTTCCTTTGCTTGAGTAACTTAGCTGCCAACATTGAATCGCTGACTCGTCAACCTAAGTACGGTTTGCTCCTTAAAAAAGATAAATCTGAACGACTCAAGTAAGTATTGATATTCAATAACTAAAAATATTAAGCGGTTAAATTAAGGACATAGAAAATGCTCATGGATAGAGGCGTGCTGGTACGCTGGAACGATGAAAAGGGATTTGGCTTTATTCAGCCTGAAAAAAACGCAGCCCAAGATGTGTTTATTCACATTTCAGTGCTGAAAAAGATGGCGAGAAAACCCATAGTGGGCGACAGCATTCTGTTTCAAACGGAAGTGCAAAATGACGGCAAAAGAAAAGCGGTTATCGCCTCGATTGAAGGCGTCGCAGTCGTTGCAGCGAGTGCAACAACACGCTCCCACTCTCATATCCAATCACGCAATGAAAACTTCAACTTCGATAACAAAAACAAAGCGCATCAACATAACTCACGAAAATCGTCCTTTAATACGATAATCCCGCTGCTAATCATCGTGGCCATAGTTATCTTTGGCTTTAAACAATACCAAGAATTCAACGAAGCTCCTGCAATCGATGAAGTACCAGTCCTCACGAATGAAGACACTCAGCCAATGCCCATGTATGAAACTAAAGCGCGAACACAAGCAACGGCAACACCAAGTTTCCAATGTGAAGCGGGTAAAACCCATTGCAGCCACATGAGTTCCTGTGCTGAGGCGACTTTCTACATCCAACATTGCCCCAATACTCAAATGGATGGTAACGGTGATGGCATTCCCTGCGAGCGTCAGTGGTGCAGTTAGCGATGCGACATATGTAAAGTCACGCGGGTAACCTTAAGCCTGAGCAGGTAGCAGGTAGCAGGTCACTAGTAGTGAAATGATAAATAATCTAAAACAATGGCGAGATAGCCTGACAGGCATACAGCAAATCGGAGTGATTGCTGCCAGTATAGGGCTTCTCATACTTGGCTTATTCTAACTTGGTCAATTTATCGGTAGTAGCGTGGTAAAAATGGGCTGGCTTTAACCCTAGAAATACGCAAACTAGCCCATGAATTCATACCCATAACAACTTCCAAATGGCAACGCATGCGCACTGATATCATCACGCACATTGATTCACCTGAGATACTGGAGTCCATGTTAACTGAGCATGCGGCGGTGCTGTTGTTATTTGGCGCGCCGGACTGCGGTGTGTGCCAAACGCTCAAACCGAGAATTGCTGAGCTGTTAGTGCAAGAGTTCCCGCTGATGCGGATGGCCTATATTGATTGCCAAGCCCAAGGTGAGATAGCGGCGAACCGCAATGTATTTGCCTTGCCTGTGGTGGAATGTGTGTTTTATGGCAAAACCTTTGGACGGTTTTCCAAGGTGTTTTCATTAGCGGATATTCGAGGGGCGCTTGCCCGCCCCTACGCTTTAACTGTGACGGAATAATCCAAATTAAACGATGATATTATTTGTTTACCAAGGGTCTAAACCCAGCGTAATGCACTGACTTATCGAGCTTAACCTGTACTGCTGGCGTGCTTATAAGACGTGTTGAACCAGGTGCTGCTTTCGCTTTACCACTGCAACCGCAGCCGTCACCTGTTGAATGACAACATCCGCCCTTGGCTGCATGTTTGAGTGAAGCGCGACCTTGGGATGCATCCGTCAACCTAAGATTAAGATCCGCTGTTTGTGCCAGCAAAGTCGCCACTGTTTGGCTGGCACTACCTTTGCTCACACTAATACCCGCATCAAGCAACTTTCCTAACATGCGCTCACCGATATTCTGCACAAGTACAATGTCGGTTCCTTGTTGAATAATCAGCTCTAATAAGGCTTTTTTAGCACGACAGTCACCTTCAATTGCCGGGTTATCGACCAGCTTAATCAGCTGAAACTGTTCATTATAAAAGCCAATTTGTAGGGCTTTCGTAAAGTGACTGGCGAGGCGTTCGCGGCTCATCGGCATGGCAATAATCATGATAAATCCTTGTCTGTTTGGGTTGGCAGCCTCAAGGCTTGACCTTGAGTGATAGCCGTCGCCACCTTTTTACGGGCATTGGCGAGAAGGTATCCAAAGGTTTGCCGAGAGATCCCCATCAAGGCCGCGGCTTCGATCTGGCTTAATCTTTTAACGTCACCCAGTTCGAGGGCCTCAAACTCATCGGCCTCTAATTGAATATGAGTTAATTTAACCGCAGGGATCCCATTAGGCTTAAATAGGCTACAGGGCACACAGCTCGATAATTGACGGCATTTTTTGGGTCTTGGCATAAATGTTTTATCTTTAAGTCGTCTTATATGTCTTGAAATCGTGTTTTAGGTTTTAGTGCACATCTTGTTTACAGCGCACGACACTCAGGCTCATCTAGGGCTCAACTAAAGCTCATCTAAGGCTCATCTAGCTAAGGGAGTCCATCGTTCTGGATTCTCAAGCGTGATAACTGACTTGATGAATAAGTTCGGTGGAGGAACCATAAAACTGTCACGAGTTTCTGGCCTAGGCCAGAAACTATTATTCGCGCCAACGACATTCAAAACTGTAAGACGGCTCACAGTTACCTATATCAAGCATGACTAATTAACAGAACTGCTGTCTGACGAATGGGGGATTAAACACTAGGGCGATACCCTCATTATCGATATGTGGTGCATCTCAGTTTTCACTGGAATACGAAAATCTTTCGCGCCACAGGTATATTGCCATTGAGCGTGACTAACACACTCAATGGCTAGCGCCCTGTAAAGTCAATTTTAACCTGCGTTGGAGTGCCGAGGGATAATGACAAACTCTGCAAACAAGTAAGCAGCCGTTAAGCTGCTGTGATAGTTGGCATTTACTGATTTAAACGGGTTAAATCCTCAGACTCACAGTAGTTCACCTGTACCGAATAGCCGTCATCTTGCTTGATGAAATCAACAAAGTTTTTAATCGCAGGTAAGGCATCTTCCCTATGGTGCGACACGTACAGCAATTGGCTCAGATGATGCTCGGCTATCATCTCCAGCGCCCGCATCACTAAGGTGCGATTGATAAAATCTAAGCCCTGATACGGCTCATCTAAAATCAGCAACAGTGGCTGTTTAATCAAGGCGCGACCTATTAGTAATAACCGCTGCTGACCATAATCGAGCTTCTTAAAGCTGGTGCTCGCCAGCCCTGTCATGTGCAAAATAGCCAACCATTCCTTCGCCAAATCTAGCTGAGGTTTAGTGGGTTTCTGGTACAAGCCAATAGAGTCAAAAAAGCCCGAAAGCAGCACATCTAATGCCGAGCAACTGACGCGATATTGCAAGTGTAGCGCCGCCGATACTATGCCAATCCGTTGTTTAATCTGCCAAATACTCTCGCCGCTTCCGCGAGGGCGGCCAAAGAGCGTGATGTCATTGCTATAGCATTGAGGATGGTCGCCTAAAATCAGCCCCAGCAAAGTACTTTTACCGCAGCCATTTGGGCCACGAACTTGCCAATGTTGCCCCGCCTCGATGCGCCAATTCACGCCGCTGAAAATCAGCCCACTGACATATTCCACTTTGCCATTTTTAATCTCGACCAGAGGATCAAACGCCTCGGCGTTGTGCCTTTGCCGCTCCATTAAGGCCAAGAGTTCATCGCTACGTTGGGCGGATAACGCATTCAACTGCGCCATCACAGGATGATTGTGCCATTGCTCAATCGACATCGACGGGCTGAGTTTGTGCACACTCTGCCCAGATTTGAGCATCTCGCCATTAAACAACGCCACATGGCTGATGCACGGCGGCAATTCTTCTTGGCGTGAGGTGATGATCAGCAACTGGCTATGCTCAGCCACTTCACTCAGCAGCTCAGATAAGCTCGCCTGATGTTCAGCATCGAGCCCTGCATAAGGGTCATCTAAAATCAGCAATTGCGGTAACATTGCCAGTGCACGTGCCAGCATGACTCTGCGCGTTTCGCCCGTGGATAATTGCCGAAAACCGCGCCGACGCAGAGGCTCAAGCCCAACCTTTTGTAATAATGCTGGGAGTTGCTTGGCATCTTGGCAGCATTCCAATACTAAGGATTCGACACTCGAACCGTAATCCAACTCGTCTTTTTCTAACTCGCGCTCCAGCAACGCTTGCTGCAGTCCAAGTGACACCCAGCCGATACGTTGCGGCAGGCCAGCAATCGTCCCTTCATCGGGCAGAATATCACCCGTTAATATTCGCCCGAGCAAGGAACCACAATAGCTGTCGGTCGCGAAAATCGCCCAGTGTTCAGCAGGATGCAGTTGCCACTCATCGACGACTAGCACCTCATTATCACGCCCGTATCGTAACTGTTTAACCACAATACTTTTGTCTTGGTTCGCGACAACATCAAGCATAACCACAGTTCCTTTCTATTTTTAAGGGATGATAAAAGCCAGCGATTACCCAATCGCATTGCGCCATGATATCTAAGGCAATAATATCTAAAGCCACAATATCCAATGCAACGGCTCACGATGCACGACAGTCGCTCAGGTTTTATCGGCTGATTTTAGGGAATACGTCACCAGAGTAAAGCTTATTGGGGATAAAATCTAATGCGCTTAATGGCATAGGCAAAGCGTGGCAACATCCAACGGATACCCATGTGTGAGGCAACCACTCTGGCAGAACTGTGATAAAATCGGCACCTGTTTAACTTTCATATCAACAAGGTAATGCAATGAATCCCATTATTGCCATCTTAAAAGAACACAACGTCAGTGACGCTAAAATCCAAGAACTGTTTCAAACATTAACCGAAAATCCATTAATGGCGATGGGCACGCTCGGTCAATTAGGTATCCCAGCCGAAAAATTACAACAACTGCTGGGGCTAGTGATGCAGAAACCAGCCTTGATCAAAGAAGCCGTGCTTGAACTCGGTTTGGATTTCTCAAAAGTAGAAGCCGCAAAAGCCCAACTGCAAAAATAAGCGCAGACTGTTCAAGTTTGTAGCCATCATGCGCTAGGGGAATCCGCGTAACTCAGATCCCCTAGCGAATGTTAAAACCACTAAACCTCACAGCCATTGACGTTCAAAATGATTAATACCAAGTGAGCTAACTGTGTTGCGCCTGCCACTCCTCAATCGCCTCTTTCGCCGCTCGAAAAGCTTCAATCCCCGCAGGCATACCGCAGTAAACGGTGCAATGCAGTAAGACTTCTTGGATCTCTTCAACCGAGCAGCCATTGTTTAGCGCGCCCCGCACATGGCCCTTTAACTCAGTCGGCGCCTTTAATGCCGCCAGCGTCGCTATGGTAATCAAACTGCGCGTTTGCCTTGAGATGGCATCACGTACCCAAACCTCACCCCAGCAATTGGCCGTAACTAAATCTTGCAGCGGTTGCGTAAAATCCGTCGCACTATTGAGCGCCTTATCCACATAACTATTGCCCATCACAGCACGGCGCACCTCAAGCCCCTTCTCGTATTGCTCATCGTTCATCGATGCATCCTTTTTCTTATGTGATTAAGCTATGTGATTAAGCTATGTGATTAGACTTATTGAAACCGCCAACCAATCTGCCTTATATCCTTACCACCTATAACTGATAACCAACGTTAGATTGAGCGCACCCAAGCAACGAACTCTTCGGCGAGTCTGGGAGGGTTACAGGCCTCTGTCTGATCTGCGATCTCGTTATAGTACTCGAGCTCGTGAACTATGATGGGTACAGAACGACCGAAAACGCGACTAACAGTTAAGTTGGAATGGAGTGTAGAAGCGACAACGCATACTGCGGCAACAAATTGCTCGGTTATCTCCTGACCAAGCTCAAGGCAGCGCTCAAAATCGACATCTTCCTCCGCATCACTGTACCCGAGACCGAGATCGGCCACCCAGCGAGCTAAGATATCCGCAGTCTGAGAGTCAGAATCCCCAAAGACGAGGAGTTCGTTTTGAAGCCAGAAGGCATAGTTCCATTTTGCTTCGTCAGAGCTAGAAGCCTTTGGAATCGAAGCATGCCACTCGTCGACTGTGTTATAGCCGACTGTCAGCGTAGGTAGACGGGGATCGTCATATTCGTTGTTGATATAGAAAGACAATGCATAAATCTGCTCCGCCTCAGCGGTTGGTATACTCTCTAGCGCTTCGGTAATAGCACTCTGAAGCACGGTAATCATTGGGATATTCATACTGGGTTTCCTGCTCGTTTAATGCCGCATTTAGCGAATAAAAATAGTGCATTGTAATTGAGAATAAGAGCTTAACCCACTATTTTTGTTCAGCTTAAATGTCTGCCAATATATTAGTATTCAACCAATTTATCATTAGGATAGTCTCCAATCTATCACACGTAAGACTGCCATTTTTATATAACCCTACGGCCAAGTGATAGAAGCTTGGAATACTCAAAGACACCTATATTTTTCTTGCAAATAACTCAGAAAGAAATGTGTCAGTCCTCGCTTTCGATCTTATCAAAGGTCGGCAAACTCTTTTGCTGCTCATTTGCGGCTTAACAGCCAAAGTAAATCAAGATCGTGGGGCTTCACCCCACACCCGACCAAGGAGGACTGCTCCTCCTATCCTCCTTGGATTCTCCAAGACGCCCCTAGCGAAGTTACATGCATTAGTTACTGGTCTCATACTCCAATAAAAATTGCCTAACGGCTCAGATGGGACATCCCTGTCCCCCCGAGCCTGCGCCATCATCCATGATGTCGCCACGGCATTTTTATCTGCGTATTTCGACAACTTCGCAGGGGAAGGTGTATCTCTTTTATATTTGGTGTTGCTTGCGAGTCATGCAAAGCAAACAGAATTATACCCACCATCCCTTTTTTAAAATTTAACAATGGGTGGCCCATTAAATTTTCATGGATGTGAAAGAGCGGCCATGCCGTCAACGGTCACTTACATGCCAATGCTTAATTCAACCAACTCTCCAGTTATCTGTATGCCTTTTTATAAGCATACACTCTGCAAATTTAACAATGGATGGCTCGTTAAATTCTTTTGCTGCTCGTTTGCGGCTTAACAGCAGAAGCTGATGATTAAGCACTGTCATTCCAGTGACACGCTACCCCTTTTATTTCACAAGGAGTATCCATGAGGCCTCGACGACGGCATCTGCTGCATACGGAAGTGCAAATGCCGCGATCGCATGGATGTGAAAGAGCGGCCATGCCGTCAACGGTCACTTACATGCCAATGCTTAATCCAACCAACTATCCAGTTATCTGTATGCCTTTTTTACAAGCATACACTCTGCAAATTTAACAATGGATGGCTCGTTAAATTAACGTCTATCGCTTTGGTGTTGCGTGCTATTTGATAAAAAGATGCATATTCCGTCTTTGGTTTACTGGGCAACAACTCACTATTGTTGCGATTCACCATATGCTGTACGCTAGTTTAAATTTTTGATTGATAAACAACACTTAAGCAATTACTTAATCAATCAACGCTAGTCTGGTGTTAGCGAAAATCTCGCTAATAAAATATGGCGATATACAAATGAGTCAGGGAAGATCCGCTCTAGAAAAGCGAACAAGGCAAGGAAAAGCTTTCTATACCTCTCCTTAAAGATGCTCTCCCTCTGAACTAATTGTGATTCAGTTTAAGGTTTTACAAACCACAGACTGATAGCTTTATTATTGTTTTTATTAAAATTTATTATCTATGTGCTGTCTGGTAGCAAGTGCCATGGGCGGTAGCGTGCTTCAATCCTAAGACAAAGCCACCATCACAGACCTGTCCCTAATACCCCCAAATTTATGAAGGAACATAAATGCAAGATGTCATGGTCAATCTTTATGATTGTAAACATTGTTCAGGAACAGGAACTTGTTCCAATGGAATCAATAACAGTTCATGTGAACGCTGCGCAAAACTAAACGAATTACCTATTTGGCGAAGAAGAAATCAATTTGGACTAATATGTGGTTCTTGCGGTGGAATTGGAAAAGCCGAACCTCTAACTGAACGAATTAATAAGAGGACTGCGCCAATCTTAGCAATCATGCTAGTGATGGTCTTACTCACAATCATCAGCCTAGCCGCCCTATTTGAAAACAAGTACTTCACCGAACTTCTTGCTTTTTCAAGTGCAATAATTGGCTCCATCTGCGGGTACTACTTCTCATCCTTAAAAACGGGTAAAGCATAACCACATTCGTTGGAGTTAAAATGCAGAATAAAGAAAAAATTGCGGTGTTCATTGATGCAGATAACGCGCCAGCCAAGAAGTTTGATGTAGTACTCGCTGAGCTTGCAAAACACGGATTAATCAGTATTCGAAAGGCTTATGGTAACTGGAAAAGCCCGAATCTAAAGCCATGGGAAGATATTCTGCATGAATATGCCATTCAACCTATTCAACAATTCGATCTTACCAAAGGTAAAAATGCCAGCGATATTGCTTTAGTTATTGATGCTATGGACATTCTTTACACTAAAGATATAGACATTATTTGTTTAATATCTTCGGATTGCGACTTTACTCCCTTAGTAACAAGAGCCTTAGCAGATGGCAAAACCGTTTTTGGTTTCGGAGAACGTAAAGCACCAGCCGCTTTCGTGAATAGCTGCTCTCGCTTCCTCTACCTCGACGCAGAACCTGTAGTTGTCGCAGAAGAAATTGAAGTGATATCAGAAGTCACTCAGCCGCCACCAACTACACCAGACTCAGTTAGTAAAACCGAGCAAGCTCAGCCCAAAACCGCGACACCGCAAAAATGTAATTTAAAAAGTGACACCAAACTACTCAATATGTTGCGTCAAGCGATTGAAGCAACCGAAGAAGAAAATGGTTGGGCGCAACTCGGTCCAATAGGCGCTCATATATCTAACCACAGCTCTTTCGACCAAAGAAACTATGGTTTCAAAAAGCTTGTAGATCTATTCGCGGCTATAGATCTCTTCGAAATACGAAAACCGAATAAATCAATGGTTTTGGTCAGAGACATAAAGCGCGCAAAGAAAAGTGGGAAATAAATGGGCTGAGCGCAAAGGAAATACCGACGAAACAAGCCCTACATTTATTGAACCAAGTAACAACCATTAAAGACTGCTGCCGTTACCAAATTTAAGCTAATGAAATAGGATATCGTTATGTCACAAGTAGCAAAGGTCGTTGAATGGGTTAATCAGGATGGTAGACCGCTTTGGTGGCGTCACGCTATTCGCATAGCTTTAGGCCATGGAGAGATCAAACCTGAATTTGTTGATGTCTTATATAACCTTGCAAAAATGGAATTTGGACTCTTACTAAAAGATCAGATCTATCCAGCAAATATATCACCAGTAAAAGTAATGGGGTTCGATGTTGAAGAACACTCTATAAATTTACTTTCCCTAGGTATGGTTCGGAACCAGGGCAAGATCACGAACATTTAACGCGCACTTTAACATAACTGATTGACCGCGATCTTCCGTTGTGATCAGATACTGGCTTTTACGCGGAGCCAGTTTATGAACATCGATATTTTTGCAGAGCACTTTTCAGAATTAGAAGACCCAAGGCAAGCATCTAAGGTCGTTTATCCCTTGTTTGACGTGGTGTTTTTAACGCTGTGTGCAGTTATCGCAGGCTGTGAGGGCTGGGAAGATATTGAAGAT